>JAUUYB010000157.1 GCA_030590605.1 Candidatus Woesearchaeota archaeon | reverse complement strand
GATCTCCATGACTGTCCACTGTTGCGCCATCCAGTTCTGAATGCTCGATCACCATGCCATCATCAAGCTCAGTGATCTTTGCACCCATCTTCCCGAGTTCCTCAGTCATGACAGCTATCCTGTCTGTCTCCTTGATCCGCGCTTGCGGGACATTGAGAAGTTTGGTAGTACCAGATGCTACGCATCCGACCACTGCCAGAGCAGGTAGTGCGTCAGGGGTCTCATTGAGGTCTATCTCTATACCTGTTAGGGACCCTCCTTTGACAATCACTGATTCCTCTGATATCTGTATGTCCGCTCCCATCGCTTTCAGGTGATCTATGACTTTCTTATCTCCCTGGGTATCATCCATGTCCAATCCAAGAATTGTCACTTCTGAATCTATCATCGCTGCGGCTGCGAGAACGAAAGTGGCTGACGAGAAATCTGAAGGCACTCGTATATTGAATCCGCTGATCCTTTGCCCGCCCCGGATCTCAAATCTTTCATATCCATTCCGCACATACTTCAGTCCGACCTTATCCATCCATGAGAGAGTCATCTCTACATACGGTTTCTCATGAAGATCTTTTGAGATGATGACAGAATCCCCTGAAGCGAATGGTGTTGCGAGCAGTAAGCTTGATAGGAATTGTGAAGTTATCCCATTGACTGTGGTCTTCCCTCCGGATATCTTTCCTTGTATCGTGATAGGAGGATATCCGTTTCCCTTTTCTGAGATACAGTGACCTCCAAGATCATTCAGGGATTTGAGAAGAGGGCTGATCGGTCTGCGTTGTACCTGATCATCTCCGGTTAACTTGACCTCTCCCTCTCCAAGAGCAGCGACACCGGTGAGCAACCGAAGTGTAGTCCCAGAGTTCCCTACATCTATAGGGCGGTCAGAGATGTCAGGGATTCCTCCCACACCTTCGACCACTAGATCTTCCCCATTCTCACTGATCTTCGCTCCAAGCGCAGTGCATGCATCAATGCATGATCTAGTATCCCAGGAAAGAAGAGGATTCCTTATGGTCGACGTCCCAGTAGCAAGTGTAGCGAGTACGAGCGCACGGATAGTGTGCGACTTTGAAGCAGGTATAGTGACAGTACCTTCCAATCTCTTTATTGTAGAGGATTCAAGCAACATTCCAGAAACGAAGCCAGGAATATATTTAATTCTTTCGAGGACTTCAAAACTTTTATATACCACTTATGCGTTCTTTTTATGTATGAAGCTAGGCAGCATCGCAAAATCAGCAGGATCTGCTAACATAGAGTTTACATTCACTTATTTTTATCAGTAAGACTGGATGTTTATCCGATTTTGCTGCACAACTTCTAATACAGTTAATCCGGACTCGGAGGAAAAGAATGATCGGAAAAAAAATACGTTTAGAAAGGATTATGGATAGAAATACAGGTAAGATGCTTATCGTACCTGTCGATCACGGGATGGGTGACGGACCTATCGATGGTCTGACCGATATGAAGGAAACGATTACTCATCTTGTCAATGGGGGTGCCAACGCAGTCCTTATGCATAAAGGCATCGTCCCGGTAGGCCATCGTGGTAAAGGTGAAGATACCGGACTTATCGTGCATCTGAGCGCGGGATCTGCTCTCAGCCCTGACCCATTATGCAAGGTCATCGTCACGACCGTAGAAGAAGCTATATCTCTTGGAGCTGACGCGATATCCATCCATATCAATGTCGGAGCAGATGACACCCCTCAGATGCTCAAGGACGCAGGGGAGGTCGTAAGGGAGTGCAAGAGATTCGGTATGCCTCTTCTCATGATGATGTATCCCCGCGGAAAGGATATCAAGGACGAGAAGGATGTTTCAGCTGTAAAAGCAGTGGCCAGGATGGGCGCTGAGCTTGGAGCTGACATCGTCAAGACCAATTATACTGGAGACAAGAAATCATTCAAAGAGGTCGTAGACGGATGCCCTGTACCTGTGGTGATCGCAGGCGGATGCAAAGGGAGCGAAGTCGAGATCCTTCAGATGATTAAGGATGCTATAGACGCAGGTGCTGCCGGAGTCGCTATGGGAAGGAACAGTTTC
>JAUUYB010000029.1 GCA_030590605.1 Candidatus Woesearchaeota archaeon | reverse complement strand
TGATACCCCCCACATCTTTCACGCTGTTCCTAAAGAGTTTCCTTGCCCTGACCCTTCCGATATCTTTCAGGCGAAGCAATGGAAGCAATTCTTCTTTAGCTCCGTGCTTGAGCCTTACCCGTAGTTTGTTGATCTCTGGGATCAAATCCCTGAATTGCATGATCTTGAGGAACTCTGATGCTGAGAAGAGCAGCCATTCTGCCAGATCGAGTTTGGATTTGATCTCTCCCGGGCGTATCTGGTATTCTTCAAGAAGATAGTCTTCATGTTTCTCTTCGATCCAGTTCTGGAAGAGCTGGGCGGTCTTTACTGAGTTCATGAATTCCTCATATTCCGGATCGTACATGGATGGTTCGTCTTCCAGGATGAGTTCGCTGTTCTTTTCGAGGAAGTCCTGCATCTCATCCCATTCCTTCGCTCTCACTTTTAGGAGAGGTCGCATCTCGATGGTATATGATATCATCTGGAGGAAGGAGAATGGGAGTGTGGATATGCCTGTTGCTTTTCGAAGGCATTTGATTATCTGGAATGCTGTCAGTGGATCGAGATAGAGTTCTGCGACCCTGCGCCCTATGATCGTCGGCCTATAGGATTCCTCTTCGATCTCTGATGCAGAGACAAAATCAGAACCGCTGTTGTTGTTCTTTATGAATTCCCATTTCTCGAGCTGGATCAGCATATTCTCGATGATGAGTTCCAGGTTTACCATATCCTCGTACTGATGGGCCCAAAACGTTTTCTCGAAGAAGTCCAGGATTTCTTTCTTTGTACGAAGGAACCCTGTTGAGATCAGTGAAAGCAGGTAGGTCCGAAGGACAGGTTCGACTGCCAGTTTCGAATAGATCGCTTCAGGCTCGCCATGGATGAACTTGTCTTCAATCCTTTGTTTTTCCATCTCGTTAGGTGCGATGACGATAGATTGACCGGATGTATCGTATCTCGGCCGTCCTGCCCGCCCTGACATCTGGAGATACTCGAGCACTGGGATGTACTGTAATCCTCTCTTTGTGTAACGTCTGAGGTCTTTTAGTATTGTCCTCCATGCAGGCATATCTAGTCCTGCGGCAAGAGTGGGAGTTGACGCGATGATCGGGAGGATCCGACCCCGAAATGCGTTTTCGATGAGATCTCTTTGTTTCGAGACCAGTCCTGCATGGTGGAATGCAGCTCCGTTCTTTATGCATGCAGCGAGCCGTTTGCATTGCTTGGTGGGTTGGGATACTGCCGTAAGGATTTTTTCTGATAATGCTATCAGTTCTTTAGATTGGATCTTGAGTTTCTTGCCGATATCTTCGCAGGTCTTCTCTGCGGACCTTTTGGTATTGCAGAATACGAGTGCCTGCTTGCCTTTTTTCCATGTGTCGACTGAGATATTGATGGTCCCATCATCACAGACCTTTTTTATATCCATATTCTAGTAGATTCAGTGTTTCTATAAATACGTTTTGCTTCGTTGTCCAGTGAAACTTTTGTTTGCATATTCAGTGTTTCTATAAATACGTTTTGCTTCGTTGTCCAGTGAAACTTTTGTTTGCATAGTGGCTTTTGGGATACTCTTATTTCCCCCACACGACCCCATCCACAACCAGATAATCCAATCCTGAACGAAGAAAAGTTTCCACAGCGTCTTCGATAGAACAGACGATCGGCTCACCATGTAGATTGAAAGAGGTATTCAACAAACAACCGATTCCGGTCTTCTTCTTGAAATCAGATATCAATGAATAGAATTGACCGGATGACACGATTTGCGGACGTATTGTATAGTCCGCTGGATGGATTACTGCTGGAATATTCTTCCTCGCATATCCAGTGCTATCGAAGGCCATGGTCATGAATGGTGACTCATACGCATCCACTAGGTACTTATCAGCATCTTCCAATAGGATCGACGGCGTGAATGGCATCCAGAAGTCCCTGAACTTGACTATGTTATTCAATTTAGATACAACAGAGACATCACGAGGGTCGGCGAGGATCGACCGGTGTCCGAGCGCCCGTGCGCCGAATTCCATCCTTCCTTCGAACCAGCCGATGATTTTACCATCAGCCAAAGCCTGTGCGGGATCGATGCTTACTTTCTTCAGTTTGACGTCTCCATTGTAGGATGGCCCGAGATAGGCGTCTTTCAAAGGCTCTCCACCCTGGCAGAAAGCCGCCCCGATAGCCAGCACATCGTCCCCGCCTATCGGAGGGACATGCACTTTGATGATCTCTCGTAGTTTCTTATTCAGTTTGACATTGAGAGAGAGCGATCCCGAGAAGCACAGGCTCTTTGCATCATGAATATCGAGCAGGTTCTTCACCCATTCACCCATCCGGTCTTCGAGGAGGTTCTGGACTCCTGCTGCGATGCCGTCGAACCTGCATCCTTCGAGCTTCTCCCGAAGGAGAGGGTAAGGATCAGGAAGTGAAGAGAACAGATCACCTTTGACTTTGATAAGTCTCTTGAGAATCTCTGTAGGCTTTTTGCTTACGTTCTGAGGGGCGTACGGAGCGAGCCCCATCACTTTGTAGTCGTGCTCAAAAGGGGTCATGCCAAGCAGCCTGGTCACAGCTTGGTAGATCGAAGAGAGAGGGTTATCCACTTTTGTAATAAATGTCTGTTTCCCATTTTTCCATACGCTATAGCTTCCTCCTGTGTCATCCGCAGTTATCACGAGTGCAGGCTCTTGAGGTGAAGAGGTGAAATATGCGTAATTGGCAAGGCACTGATGCCGGTCAATCACCTTTGCTCCCTTGACAGGAGAATCTGAGACTATGATGTCAGGTTTAGCTATCTCAATACAATGATTGATGCTCTTCTCTGGTTGCCCTGATACGTTCTTTTTTCGGGCGAACCGCTCTTCACTCACCGCAGCGACCACCCTGCCGTCTTTGACCATGCACGCTGAGCAATTCCGTCCTGTGTGGATACCTAGGATATTCATGGGATGCATCATTTTTCCGGTGTATTTTAATTTTTCGAAGACCTTAAATATTCATATGAAGAAAGCAGCGCTCGCGATCCTGCCGCTGATAGGATTCATCTCAGACTCCAGGTCTATATATGTCGCTCTTCTTGTGCTGGGAGGCCTGATAATCCTGAATCAGCTCTTCTTTTCTATTGAAAATCTCGCACAGAGATTTTCATGGGGTTAGTACCCCATACTTCAGTGCGAAATTTTCAATTCCTCGAACCGAAGGCAAATACTCCACAATTTAGTGTGGGGAAAGGCCATCGGTCCGAGTTATCCCAGCATCTAAGTCTCCAATGCCGAAACCTTTATAACCGATAATAACAACTTATATCTTATATGATAGTCCCTTCAAGGGTCGACCTTAAGAAGCCTGATCTCAAGTCGATACAGGATGGCGGTTTCACTCCTGTCGACATGCATTATCACACAAGATTCTCTGATACTTACACTAGGGTCTCGAAAATAGTCTACAATGCGGAAAAGAAGTGTCTCGGTGTTGCGATAACTGACCATAATGCGATAGGTGGGTCTTTGCTTGCCTGGAAATTGAAGGATGACATCCTGGTGATTCCTGGGATCGAGACTACCTCTAAGGAGGGGCCGCATATACTTTCGTATTTTCCAAGGACATTAGACCTTAAGAATTTCTTTGATGCCTGTGTGAGGGACAAGTTAGAAGACAGCCCTTATCTGCGGACCAGATCTTCTGTTTCAGATATCATAAGGTGGACTCATGAGTATGGTGGCATCACGTCAGCAGCCCATCCTTTCTGTCCAGGGATGATGGGTCTCTTTAAGGCGATCAAGAGAGGATACGTAAAAGAGAGAGCGGCTGAGGACATAGATGCTATGGAAGTCTTGACAGGAGTGAACATCAAGCTGATGACAAGAAAGTCGATAAAGTGGGCAGAGAGTCTTGATAAACCTATTACAGGAGGGAGCGATGGCCATTCGCTCCATGAGCTTGGGAAGGTCGTGGCTTATGCGAAGGCAGATACTCCGAAGCGGTTCATCGAGAGGATTCTCGAGAAGCAGAGTTTTGTTATGGGGAAAGAAATGGGGCTTGTCGGAAGGGTGCCTTCCTACACCAAGACCACGAACAGGCACCTGAGATACATAAAGCCGTTCATAACGAATAAGGCGAAGAATATCATGAAGGAAAGTGTTTATTATCATACTCATAATCTGAAAGCCATAGCTTTGAAGGGCGCGATTGCTGTAAACAAGAAGACGCATGGACTCCCTGGAAGGATAGCGAAGAAGGGGCTTAAGATTGCATCACCTTTGATCCACAATGGAAAGAAAAAAAAAGGAGGAGAAAGTTCTCGATATTGACGAGGACAGCGACATCCCTGTTTCCGAGAGGAAAGTAAAACCGAAGAAATGGGTTGAATAAATCTATTTTTTCTTTTTTTTGAGGAAATATGTCTGGGATCGTTGTGAGAGCTTGGAGATATCTTTGTAGTGCATGATCTTTCCGAGGCAGAAATAATCCTCGAACTGTTTCCTGGTTTTCATGAATCTCTTCCTGCCTTTTGGCGTGAACATTATCTTCTGGTGGGTGTAGCTGATCAGTTTCTGTTTCTCCATCATCTCGAGGTGGCGATAGACCATCCTTTCTGATAGCTTGGTGATGGATGCTTTCCTGATGATGTCTATGAATATCTTTTTCGAGACAGCGATTTCAAGAAGGTCAGCACGGATCTTTTTGTCATATAGAGAATAGAATTTGCCAAGTGTGTAAAGTATGAATGCGGTGCGACTTCCGATCATTTTTTTATTATTCCGCTGATCTGGTCTGTAGCTTTCCTGCAGAAATCGATAGCGGATTGGTAGTAGGTGGGGACAGGGTCCTTGTCGTTCGCGGTGATGACATCGATGATCTTGTCATTTCCTTCGCGGTTCCTCTCAAGTCCTGAAAGGTTTTCCACCTCAGTTTTTGTAAACACCTCTTTTTCTTTCTTCTCGAAGCCGAGAAGTCGGTCGTATATGGACCATAATGATTTCTTGAGCGGCACGATGCTCTCATCGAAGTTATCCTCAGTGATCTTTGAGAACTGGTTGTACCACTCTGCGTTGATCTTGATGGCATCCCTTATCTTAGGGGAGCCTCCATGTTTGTTCGAATAGACCCTGCCGATAGCGAAATTTATGGCTTTCGCTTTATCTTCGATCGACTGTATATATTCTTCGAATTGTTTTTTCTTTTGGAAGAGTGTGAGTTCTTGTGTCGCAGTGCTTGTCGCATCTATTGTGCGGGTAGTCTTTCTCTTTACTGTTCCCCTTTTTGTTTCAGTTTTTTTGTCTACATACGTCGATATGAGCATCTCTATGAATATGATGAATCCCATCGCCACTATGAAGTTTGCGACAGTGAGGTTGCTGACATCTACATTCTTGAACGTCGCGCTTGATGTAGACATGACATAGAAGATGAGTGCAGCGAGGATAGGGAGTATCCAGTTGACTGACCTGAATTGCTGCATATGTGTCTCAAGGACGATGATAGCGAATAGCATAGAGATCACAGCAGGAGAGAAGCATAATGCGACAAGGCCTAAGGAGACCTCATTTGAGTGTGAAAGCCAGAAGATGAATGCAATCACTCCGAGTAGATATAGGAAGATGAACAACCTCTCTTTTGCGAGGATAAGGTTCTTTTTTCGATAAGCTTCCTGTGGAGCAGGCTTATTTTTAGTCTTATCGCCAGTTTTTTCGTTTTTATCTTTTTTTTCTGGTTTTTCAAGATCTATTATGGTCTCTTCGACTACTTTTGAAGCATGGCCATGGTTAGAGAGCTGTTGTTTGATGGAGTCTACAGTGTATCCGGAATCACGCATAGAAGCGACATAATCCTTGAGTTCCTTTTTGTACTTATCCATTATCCTGGTTTTAGGAGAATATCATTTATAATATTTGTGGCTATGCAGAAAATGTAGCCAGTGCCACTAGCACCGAGCGTTCCACGAAAATGATATCGAAGGCAGGAGGGGGAGGTCCCTTACGGGGATACTGCCTCATATTATAATGAGTTCAAAACGCGAGTCCGGCACTGGCCGAGCGTGAGCGAGATTTTCGAAAAGATATTAATCATAATCCGTTCACACCGACCTGACGTCCAGTGACCCCGTTGATTTCGACCTTACGTTCACCTTTCTTGCCATGATATCTGATGATATAGGCCGGCAGATAGATGATCTCGTGGCTGACGATAAGAGAATCTTGGAACCAGTTGCTGACCATCTTTTCGAGCTGTTTCATGTTTAGGGTCGGTTTCTGGACAGTCGCAGGGATTTTCTCTTTGGTAAGCACTGGTTTGTCTGAGTCCACATCTGATATCTTTAGTTCAGGCAGGTCGATGATAGAGAAGTATTTTATGCCTTTTCCTACCTTCTCATAGGTTGCGAGCTTGTGTCTGACGAGAGTCTTGAGGGATTTTGTGACCGCACCTTTCGGGATCGTTGTCTTGAGTGAAAGATCTGCAGGGAAATATCTGAGACGTTTCTGTGCGAGGAATCTTAGCACCTTGATCTCAGGTTCAGTGAGTACAGAAAGCTTCGCGAAATCAGGTATATTGTAGAATTGGTTGTTTCGATATGTGAGGATCTCTCCGGACTTTGCGTCGATGAGCACGTCGAGCTGTGAATGTTTGATCTTGCGGAAGAGGTTCTTTTCAGATTTGGTGACTTGTGCCCAGACAAGAGGCTTGAGCGCGAGCGTGAAGGCTGCGACGTCTTCTTTTGCAGGACCTATGAGGAAGTGTTTCTTTCTGTTCTTCTCGATGATGTCTTTTATCTCTGTCTCGCCGATCATGAGCTTGAAATGTCTCTCAGCGCCATCGACTATCGGTTCCTGCTTGATTGATGGTCCTTTCTTCTCTTTTGTTTTCGTGGGAGAGTCAGTAGAAGGTGCCTTAGGGACTGCCTTTACGAGATAGGGTTTGTATCGCTCACGAAGAGCTGCACTAGTGGATTTCTGGATGCCGATATCTGTAAGGGTCTTGTGTTCTGTGTAGAGCCACCTTGACTTCAGCTCGATTATGTCATCAGAGATATCCGGAGAGAAGAGTAGGAAATTTCCTGCTTGGAGTGTCGGGAGTTTTGCAGAGATATCAGTCGATGATAATGATTTGAGTGCGTTCTCGACTTTTTTCTGGTCCTGTTTGACTGTAAGCCTTCCGATAGCCCAGCTGCCGAACTGTGCGAACGCCTTGTAGTCTATATCTCCTGGGTTTTGCGTGGCAATCAGGCACGCTACTCCATATTTTCGGGCTTGTTTGAAGAGCAGCTTGAGAATAGGTTTCGGTATCGGTTTCTCGGATCCTGCGGGTATGAATGGCGCGATCTCATCGATGAAATATGCGCATGAGAGTGATTCTGAAGGGTGCTGGAGCATCCATTGGTATAGTTCTGTTGTGAGTATGGATACGAAGAATTCTTTCTGTTCCTGGGATGTGAGCGTATTTAGGTAGATGATTGAGATCTGGGTCTTGTCTGTCTTGAATTTTCCTTTCCCGAGGAGCATGTCGATGTCAAGTGGCACGCCGAAATTGAAGAGCAGCTCTTTCTCGCCTACTGTCAGGAACCGGATCTTCCTCACGAGCAGGTCGATCTCCTTCTCGTTGGCAAGGAATGGCGCGAGTTCCGCTTTTGTGGATTCATCCATGGATTCTATCTTGCTGGCCAGGTTGTCGAAGGTCCCAAGAGAGATGCCTCCTTTCTGGCTCTCCATGATGATAGTATATAGGATGGTCTCTGCTGCCTTGCCTTTGTCATTCTGGGAATTATATCCGAGGAGTTTGGTGAGTGAAGTAGATACCTGGTTGATTATCGGGATGATCTCTTCTTCAGGCAGTTTGAGGTTCCCTATTTCAAGAGGATTCAGGCAGATCGGGATTCCCTTGGATGAGATAGGAGAGAATATTGTGACCCTTACTTCATCTTTGTATCTCTTGAGGGTCTCAGGCGATAGTCCTTGATTTTTTATCTCTTCAGACTTCCCTGGGAGTATGAGGCTTGCGAGATCTCCTTGGGGATCGACAGCGATGGAGGGTATGCCGTTTAGCGCTAGCTCTTCGATAAGGACTTTTGAGAGGACAGTTTTCCCAGATCCTGATGAGCCTAGGGAGAAGAAGTGCTTTCTTAGATTGATGAGTGGATAGTTGAATTTCTTGTTTCCAGTGTACCCGATGAATGCGTCCATGTCGATCACCTCATGGATTGCGTAGACGCCTTTCACTTATAAATGTTAGTAAAGGGTGCGTTGTAGAAAGTTGTGGTGGTGTCTTAGCATCGAACTGTAAAATCTTGTCTGCAAACCATTATATACTTGCATATCCAATTGAGAATGATGAGAGACCGCGCACCTCAGATCATCACGATATCCGTAGTGATAATTGTTCTCATCACTTTGTTCTTCACGATCAAGATACTCGCTGAGAACCGGACTGAGGATTTCGTCATAGACAACTATATCATGGATCAGGGTATATATGATACTAAGGAAAAAGCGATAGAAGGAATAGATATATCTGAGATACACTGGGGGACGTCAGGTTATTGTGTTGTCGCGACAGCTTACATAGATCATGAGGGCGCGAAGATATCGACGAGCATCCCGCTTAAGATCCCTCTGTTCAAATACGCTTTCAATACCGCTGACAAAGATGACATCTCTGTTGTAGGTAATTGCTAGAATTCTAGGATGCGCGACGCATCATCTATGATACGTTTGGTGAAGTCATCCACTTTTTCTCCTTCCATCCGTTCCCTGGACAGGATTCTCATCAGGTCATTGATTTTTCCTTTTGCTTCGAGTGCAGAGATCGCGCTTTCTTCTATCTCTTCGATGGATCGTTTTTCTGTCTGGATATCATTGAATTCAGGTGTGGTGAGTTTTATTGTATTCTTCATGACGAATGCGGCGCCTGAGGCATACAGCTGTCTGAAGATGTCTTTCATCGCGATATCTGTGGGTTTTCCTGTGCTGAGTGCACCGAAGAGCCTGATCATGACTATCGCTCCTTTTACATCTGTATCTTTCAGTCGTTCTTTGATCTCTGATTCTGCCTGTTCAGGCGTGAGGTCGGAGCAGTCGATAGGAAGAGGGATGGTCTTTACGGTCTCGACAGGGAGGTAGGAGAGGTCTCCGTCTTCATACATGTAGAATCCTCCTTTCCTGAGTTTCTCAAGTTCCCTGAAATTGTTCGGGAATAATGGACCAGGATATACGATAGACCCTTTTCCATGGACCCTCTCTTCGACTATGTGGACATGTCCTGCTGCATAGTAATCGAATCCTTTTGGAAGCTTGCCGGAGTCCATCGAATCCATGTTCTCCATGTCTAGAGGTTTCATCTCTGTGATAGCGGTGTGCAGCATGAATATCCTGAAACCAGGTTCGCTTTCTAGATGTGCTGTATCGAGCTGGTCATAATATGCCCGCTCGAGCATACCTTTTTTGCCGAGGAGGCCGGTGATCTTGGCTCCTGTCTTTTTGTCTATGGTGAAATTGAGCTTCAGTTTAGAGTCCACGACTTTTCCCTTGTAGACATTCACGAGAAGTCCTGCTTCCTCGAAGACGTCGATCATGGTCTTGCCTGATGGAGAGAAATCATGGCTGCCTGGGATTACATAGACAGGGATATCTGCGTCTTTCAGGATCTTGAGCTGTTTTACTGTTGCCTTGAGTGTATCGAATGAAGGTATAGAAGTATGGAAGAGGTCGCCTGCGATGAGGATGAAGTCGACGTTCAGGTCAAGTATCTTGTGGATGGCTTCCTCGAATGCCTTGACCGAGAGATCCTTGAGGCGGGGGTCACGCCATCCTCCTATATGGCAGTCTGCCATGTGTGCGAATCTCATGATTATTAGGAGTAGAGTCTACTTTTTAAGTATTGTGGGGGTGATCAGCTCTTGAACTTGTTGCTGTTTTCGTCGATGAAGTCGTGGAATTTTCCGAACGCAGTGGTGATGTCTGCAAGGACCTTTCGATATCCGCCTACCAATGCTTTTTTTTCTTCATAGACGTCAGCTCCTTCGTCCACGATATAACGGATATCTTCTTCGACTTCAATCTGTATATCCTTAAGGTTCTTGAGATGTTGGTTTATCCGGGCCCATACTTGTGCTTTCTCATCTGTTTTGAACTTGTCGTTCTTGACGATATCGATGATGATATT
>JAUUYB010000133.1 GCA_030590605.1 Candidatus Woesearchaeota archaeon | reverse complement strand
GAGGTCAGTAAGCTCTTTTTTGTATTCCTCAAGCTTCCTGCTCTGGCCTGCATGGATCTGTCTATGCTGACTATCCCATTCAAGGGTCATGATCTTTTGCTTGAGGTCTCTTTGTTTCTCTTTAATTTCTTCCTTGTCCATTGTCACAATATATCGATGTTGAGACGAACTTAATAAAGTTTTCCATCTATATGGTTCAGTAATCATATAACATTTTCACCTGAATTGCAGGAAAAATTATATACATATTGGACTTACCAATTAATCAATGGAGATAATAATCGCTTCAAAATCCGGGTTTTGCTTCGGAGTCAGGAGAGCAATCAAGGCTGCGCAGGATACTAAAGGGGATAGAGTGTACTCTTTAGGAGACATCATCCATAATAGACATGTGGTAAAAGATCTGGAAAAAATTGGTGTCAAACGTATCGATAGCATAGATAACCTGAAAGCGGGAGATACAGTCATCATCCGTTCTCATGGGGAATCTCCAAAAATCTTTGATGAACTGGAGAAACGAAGAGTGAGTATAGTCGATACGACCTGCCCGTATGTAATGGCAGCCCAGAATCATGGAAAGATTCTTTCTAAACAGGGTTATGAAGTCATCATCCTAGGGACACCAGGACATCCTGAAGTCATAGGACTTGTAGGACACTCCCGATCTGAGAGGATAATCTCAACCCCTGAAGAGGTGGATAACCTTGATGTAGCAGGAAAAATAGCTGTCATCGCGCAGACCACTCTTTCACGCCAGGCATTCAGAGATATAGTCGAGAAGATCCAAAAAAGGTATCCTGAAGCTATTGTGATAGACACAATCTGTTCAGCTACCAAAGAAAGACAGGATGCCGCAGTCAGGCTCGCCAGGACAGTCGATATCATGGTGGTAGTCGGAGGAAAACACAGTTCGAATACCTCAAAATTAGCTGAACTATGTAAAAAAATAGTCGAGACACATCTAGTCGAGGACGCATCTGATCTTGACCCGTCATGGTTCAGGAAATCAAAAAAAGTAGGAGTCGCTGCAGGAGCGTCGACCCCGGAGAAGATCATACATGAGACTGTTGAAAAGATCAGGTCGTTTGGTCAAGATTAGCCGTCCCTTCACCTGGGGATTCGGGCCGCTCCTTTTCTTATACCCATTCATCTCCCATCATCAAGCACTGAGCCTTGTCTCTGCTCTTCACTTTGTATTCCTCTCATTCCCTTTATCATTCATGCTGTTCGGTATCAATGATATATATGATCATGAGACAGACAAGCAAAATCCGCGTAAGGGAGGGTTTTTGCATGGTGCAATGCTTTCAAAAATAGAATTCGGGCCAGTGAACAAGATTTCTGGTGTGATTGCCGCAGTAATCATATTGATTGGAGCAGTCTCTCAGAATATGGTGACTTTTTCCCTGTCGATAGCGCTTGTAGCGACCTCATACGCATATTCAGTCCCGCCTCTAAGGCTCAAAGAACGCCCGCCGCTTGATTCTATCTCGAATGCAGCGATCATATATCTTATCGTGGCGCTCGGATTCAGCTATATCGGACAAGGATTTCTCATACCAGAAGGAAGTTTTTTTACATTGACATTCCCTCTTCTCATAGCTATCATCGCCATCCATATGTTCTCCACGATCATGGATCATACTCCTGACAAGAAAGCAAGTGTGAAGACGATGGCGACTGTCTTCAGCAAGACAAAAACAGCTTATATCGCACTCATCCTGATGGCGTTCTCATTGCTCAACATAGACACCTCAGATAAGTTCATAATAGGATTCCTGGGTTTCTGTATCGCATCGATGTGTGCATATTTCATCAGCAGGAAAGAAAGGACTGCTAAAATGGTATCGATATCTCAAGCAGTAGTGTTCGTGATCTGTATAATCGGGTCGATAGTATAATAAATCTCGCCATTCGGGGGGGGGAGATTTATTATAGAAAAGTCGAGCCTAATACCTCTTGATTTATCTGGAGGATACAGGCTCGACAGCTCGACTTTTCTATTCAAAGAAAAGCAAAGCTTTTCTTGAACATGAAACCTATGGTTTCATTGTTCCGGAAATTTTCCCTCAATAGTTAGCGAGTCCGGGAATACCTCACTTGAAAAGTGGGGTAGGACGAGCATATCAGATAGGAAAAGTTTTCGTTATTCAACCCGACTTTTTGTTATAGAAAAGTCGAGCTTAATACCTCTTGATTTATCTGGAGGATACAAGCTCGACAGCTCGACTTTTCTATTCCGGAAACTTTTCCTCAAGAATTAGCGAGTCCGGTAATACCCCATCTTTTAAGGTGGGGTAGGACGAGCATATCAAATAGGAAAAGTTTCCGTTATCAAGAATCTAGTGTCCAAACCTTCTGTCTCTCTTCTTGTAGTTCGAGATCGCTTCCTCAAGATCCTCTTTCTCGAACTCAGGCCATGTCTTCTCCAAGAATATCCATTCAGAATATGCTGACTGCCAGACAAGGAAATTCGATGTACGGAGCGACCCTCCTGTACGGATGATGAGGTCAGGTTCATCCTCCATGTATAGGCAGCGTGAGAAAGACTCTTCATTGATATCATCGATATCCAGGTCTCCATTCTTCACCTGTTCAGAAATCTTCTTGACAGCATCGATGACTTCGGTCCTGCCACCGTAAGCCATAGCCATGTTCACGATATATCCCTTATGGTCCTTAGTAAGATCCATTACCCTCTTGATACTATCCTGGACATCTCTTGGGAACATCCAGGTCCTTCCGATGACATTGAACCTGATCTGCTGATCGAATATCCTCTTGTCTTCACAGAGCCTGTCGAATTCGGTCTTGAACAACTTCATAAGATGATTGAATTCCTCTTTTGGTCTGTTGAAATTCTCATAAGAAAATACATAGAGCGTGAGCTCTTTCACACCAAGATCCTGCGCCCAGCCTAGGACCTTCTCGACCTTTTTTGCACCCCACTCATGGCCTTTCCAAGGCTTCATCATGAGGCGACGAGAGAACCTCCTGTTCCCATCAAGGATGATCCCTATGTGATTTGGCACGTTTCCCATTTTTTACACAGAACATATTTTGATTTAAATATCTTTCTCTCTGAATATCTGAGCCTGGAATGTGTAGATCCTATTTTCGGGGGTTTTCCATGCATCCTTTTCCATACCTGCTTTTTCGCAGACGCATTCAAGGAACTGTTTCGGAGAGAACTTCCACTCAGTCGCCACCTGCGGGAGGAGCAGACCGGATGATCTCCCGCGGATTATCAGGCCATCTTTCCCTATCCTTATGTTCTTCTCATATCCTTCGCAGTCCATGATCTTGGGTATTGTCAGGATAGATATCTC
>JAUUYB010000165.1 GCA_030590605.1 Candidatus Woesearchaeota archaeon | reverse complement strand
GAAGAACGATCTTCGAAATACCCCGTCTGTTCCGGTTAACATACTTTCTCTTGCCACATTCCTGAAGATTCATGGGCATGATCCCGTGGTATTGGACAGGATTGTCGAGCCATCTATGAAAAAGCTGATCATTGAGGCTAAGAAAGCTGATCTTATCGGGATTTCAGTGATGACAGCTGCAGTCAAGGAGACACTTAAGATGATAGATGCAGTGAAGCAGGAGACTGATGCAAAGATTGTGATAGGAGGGGCCCACGCGACTCTATTTCCGGAATCGACCTGTGCAGATCCTTCTGTTGATTTTGTGATATACGGAGAGGGGGATGAGACACTTCTCGAGCTTGCAGATGCTCTGCAGAAGAAAAAGTCGTATAAGGACATCAAGGGCCTGGTCTATAAGGAGAATGGAGATGTATTGAAGAACCCGGTCCGCCCTGCGATGGACATAGCTGATCTGCCTCAGCTGGATTTCACGTTGCTGGATCCCCAGATCTACATCAAGCGAAGGATCATGAGCGGAAAGATTGTGCGATCGCTTCCTGTTGTCTCTTCCAGAGGCTGTCCTCATAGGTGTTCATTCTGTTTCCATGTGCTCGCGAATGACAACCTCTACAAGTTCAAGGATCCTGAGCAGACTATCAAGGAGATCAAGGAATTGAAGAAGAAGTATAAGATTAATGACATCCTCTTCGTCGAGCCCAACCTGCTCGTGAACAGGAAGAGGATAGAGAAGCTCCTGCATATGATGATTGACGAAAAGCTCAACCTATCTTGGAAATCAGGGTGCAGGGCGAATTACTTCAGGAAAGGGCATATCGATGACGAACTCCTGATGCTTATGAAGAAGGCAGGGTGTGTTTCCTTCTCGATAGGCGCTGAGCATGGTTCACAGAAGATGCTTGATATAATGAAGAAGGATATCACTCCAGCTCATATCATGGCATCTGCTAGAGCATGCCGTAAGCATGGATTTAATGTTAGCTACAGTTTTTTGTTCGGAGTCCCTGGTGAGAATAGGAAGGACATCGCGATGACAGTGTCGCTATTGAAGAAGATTAGGAAAGCGTGTCCGAATGCGTTTGGAGGAGTCAATGTCTTCAGGCCTTATCCTGGAGGGGAGCTGTACGGTCTCGCTATGGATAAAGGGAAGATACAGAAACCCAGGCATCTTAGGGATTGGACAAAGCGGAAGTTTCTCCTGCTCATGACGACACTATCTGAGATCCCTTGGACCAAGGATGCCGAATATACTAAGAAAATTAGTTTCTATTGTAACTATTATTTCTTCTCTGATGAGAAACTGAGGTCATACATGAAAGTGAACGCTGTACTTGGCGCTTTCTTCGCATTGTTCGTCTATGGTGTCCGTGCGAGGTTCAGAACGAATTTCTTCGCTCTTCCGCTCGACAAGTTCATATTCGAAAAGGCCACGAAGATGCTCGGTTATGAGTTTTGATTCTATTTTTCTCTTGAAACGAACATATATTTTAGAGAAGATAAGACAGATGACAATAATATTTAAAAATGGGGGATTTCTCTTTCTGGGTATTTTTCTTTTTCTGTATGTCCTTCAAGACCGGAAATTTGAATATCGT
>JAUUYB010000130.1 GCA_030590605.1 Candidatus Woesearchaeota archaeon | reverse complement strand
GAAAATTGACTTTTAGGAGGAACATGTAGATATATTAGGGTAAAGGGTATAAAAATTTTTAGTTTAGACATAAAATATGTAGGATAAAAAGTAGATTTATATAGATGGGGGGCTGATCTCTTCCTATGAAATTCAGAGACGTGACCATGGAGGACAGGGAAATATTCAGGGAGTACCTGAAGACATATCCTCCCAGGATATCAGAGATGACGTTCACGAACATCTTCGTATGGGCACAGCAAAGAAAGCATAGAATGACAGAGATGGACGATCACCTCGTCATAATATCAGAAAAAGAAAAGATAATCTATCAGCCTGTCGGGCAAGACCCTGCGATGATGATCACCAAATTACTCCCGCTCCTTCCAGGATATCATGCGGGGAGAGTAGAGCATGATATCGCCAGAGCAGTAGATGGAGAAGTGGAGATCACAGAAACTTCAGATCAATATGATTATGTATATGAACTGGACTCTCTCAGGACACTTGAAGGGTCGAAGCTTCGGGCAAAGCGGAATTTCAAGAACAAGTTCGGAGAGAATAATCCTCAGGTCGCCAGAATCACACAGTCACTGATCCCTGAATGTCTGCGCGTACATGATGAATGGTGCAAGAACTGTAAGGAAGACCTGATGCTCTTAGCTGAATCTGATGCTGTAGGTAATGCACTCACTAATTTTGATGAATTGGGGATAATGGGTGTCGTCGTACTAGTCGGGAACAAGGCAGTAGGGTTCGCGATCGCAGAACGGCTGAATGATGAGACCTATGTCGAACACTTCGAGAAAGCAGATATCACGTTTCCTGGAGTCTCCGAATACCTGAATTATGCACTGGCAAAAGCTATCCCTCAAGGCATACATTATCTTAACCGTGAACAGGATCTTGGAATAGAGGAGTTACGGAAAGCCAGGAAGAGCTATGATCCAGCATTCAGGGTGAAGAAATATTCTATTGAAAAATCTCATGAAAAAGATTAACTGAAGAAGATGAGGACCAGATAGATCCATTTGAACAAACTGATTCCCAGACCGATACTAGACAGGATCAATCCTTCTTTTGCGATCAGCGATGCAAACACTTTCATCTGTTTGAGCGAGGAGATTATCCCTACGCTTCCAAGTATGATTCCCAGCCCTGGAGCGAAGAAGACTACGAGAATGGAGAGGAGTCCTAAGAAAAATCCCGCTACACCGTATCCATGATTCGGGTTTCCGTTGTTAAAATATTGATAGTAGATCAGGACTCTCAGAAGTGCGAAGATGGTCACCAAGACGACCAACACAGATACGAAACCCAGATTAATCTGGCATCCTTCCGGATGGAAGACAGGGGAACAGAAAGCGATGGATAAAGAAGATCCTATGACTATGAACGCTGCTATAGGCCAGAGGATTATGTTCGCTTTTGATCTGATGAACTTGCTCATATGACTTTTAGGATATGATTGGTTTATAAGTATTTTGATAATGAAGAAATCTTACCTTGGCAGGTTATCACGTGGCCTGTTATAGACATCAGTCCTGATCTGATTCCTTTTCCTGTTGAAACCTGAATTAGAGTTCGTGAAATACTTATTGATTTCACCATAGATGAAACTTGCACTTCTCTCCAGGTCATTCATTGGAATCCCATTCTTATGGCTCTTGCGATCTGTGTCTGCACTATTCGGAAGGGTGCTGGTCAGGCTTTCGATACCAAAGTCGTATGAGGGATCTTTTGAAACATTATTCGTAAGGATATCTGTAAGTTCCCACGCAGAACTCCTCCCTTCTCCTGTGACTTTCCTCATCAATGTGACTGTATGACATGATGGATTGTATGATGCTTTCATCTCTACAATCTTTCCGTTCTCTTTATACTGGAAATGGGCCTGAGCAGGCCTATCAAAGTCATTATAATGGTTTCCAGTCAATTGGTACTGCCAATCCTGGATATCACGGACCTGAGCAGGCACTTCTGTAGAAGGTTCTTGTGGTTGAGATCCTGTTTTTTGAGGAGAGGCTACTTCTTTTTCTTGGGGTTTGGGTTTATTCACGAAATAGGTATTAAAAGTCCAGGTTATACCTGCGATTGCAGCTATTGAAATTGTGATATTACGAATATAAGTCTTGTTGTTTGACATCCAATCTGGAACATTCATTTTATTATCTATAATTATGAGTAGTTTATAAATATTATCATTATGAAGTGGTAATCTCAGAATGAGGAAATTATGACGTTGGTAAATATCAGGAAGATTGAGGTGATGCCTCCTAAGAGAAATGTATAAAATGTTTGATTGATATTTTTTTGATATTGTTGAAATATTTTTAATTTTTCTATGAAAAAGAATAATAAGCGGGGTGAGCAGAAGAGAATACATGAAGGAAGGCGATAGCTTTAAATATTTGATGGTATCTACTGATATCATGACTACACAGGTAAATCTCAGACTTCCAGAGGATTTCCTTTTGGATGTGAAGAGATATGCTAAAAAGCACGGGTTCCTGAATGTGCAGGAATTCTTCAGGGAAGCTGTGCGGGAGAAGATATACACCGTGAGACCGAGCTATCTTAAAGTCCTTAAGAGCAAAGAGGCTAATACCTTCCTCACGCCCGAAGAAACTAAAGCATTCGAGGCAGAAATGAGACGAAGGGTAAATGAGGGTCCGTAATTATTCCAAGCTATTCTTCAGGAAAATCAGGAAGATCAAAGGAAAGGAACTTGAGAATCTCCAGAAGAAGATTTTCGATATCGCTAGTTGCGAGAACCTAGACCATTACAAGAATCTTCGGATGGGTCTTAAGTTGTACAAGAGGGTGCATGTGAATTCAAGCTTTGTGATACTTTTCTATGGGGATGATGGAACTGTTACGTTTGTGGATTATGATCATCATGATAGGATTTATTAGAAGATTGAAGAGAACAGTTACCATTCCTTAATATCTTCGATAAACTCATCGAAGTCCATCTCGACACCATTGCTGATTCTCTGGAGAGCTTCATCGGTTTTCTTCGCGAAAATCAGGTCATCTTCAAGAGAGTTTGTTCTTTTCATCCTGATTCAGACTTCGTTTCTCAATATTTAAATCTTTCCGTATCGATATAATCCTTTGATCGTGGTCTGCAGTTTTATGGCGATTTTTTCTTTTGTGTCTATATCTACTAATGCTTCCCTCAGTTTAGTCGGGGAGTCTACTAGACGGTGGATCTCTACGTCGTATCCCAGTGAGAGGAGGATCTTTATGCATTTGATCTGGGTGTCGGATAGCTGTTCATAGATGAACTTGCACTCTACGAACTTGAACTCGTTTTTTCTGTAGCAGATGAAGTCAGGCATACCGTGATGGACTGCAGAGATGTACTGGAGCGAGTCTATT
>JAUUYB010000084.1 GCA_030590605.1 Candidatus Woesearchaeota archaeon | reverse complement strand
AGCTCTGCGACAGTCCCATGGACAGTCCCGAACTTATTCTTGTTCTCAAGGATCTTCTTGACTGCCAAGCTCCCATAAGCCATCTCACTTTTCTCAGCGTGCCTGACCTTGCATTTGGCGAGCTCCTCCTTGTCCTTGAAAAGCCCTGATTCTATAGCTGCGATATCTGATGATAATGATGAACTCTTGTCGAGTGCAGAGTTCAGATCCAGAGTGACTTTCCCAAATTCCTGCTTCTTAGCCTTAAGTCCGATTATCTCCTGCTTGTGCTCCTTCTCTATCTCTTTGACCTTGACTATACCTTCATCTATGGTCTGTATCTGGTACTCTATCTTGTCTTTCTCCCTCAACAGGTTCTGCTGCTCTTCCCGAAGCTCCTGGATCTCTTTTTGCAGGTCCTCTGCCTTGCTGTCGACCTCTTCTACAGCCTGGTCTATCTCCTGGGTATCTTCCTCGATCTTGTGCTTCTTCTTGAATGCCTTGATCTTAGCCTGTATAGTCTCGAGCTCGCGAGAGATCACTGCCTTACGCGACTCCCCCTTCTTCCGCTCATCATGCATCTCCTCAATCTTCTGGTCTATCTCTGAAAGGTTCTTCTGGAGCTGCTCCCTCTTCTGACCGATCTTCAGGACTTCAGTATCACACGACGCAACCCGCGTCTTGTTCGTAGCCGCGTCTACACGCAAGGACTCTATCTCTTTCTGCAATTTGAGATTCTCAGACTCTCCCTGTTCCTCAACCTTCTTCGTTATCGCTTCCACTTCATCCCGCTTCTCTTTTATCGCAGTCTTTAGACCGGTTATCTTAACTGACTTCTTGTCAAGCTCTGCCTTAGCCTTATCCATCCTGGCTGCTGAAGCGTTCAGCGATGCAGTCTTCAAGTCGATATTTATCTTCAGGAAGGACGCCTTATTGCCTCTGATCCTGTCGTTCAGACCCTTATACTTGAGTGCCTGGTCGCGGTCCTTCTTAAGTTCCTTCAAGTAAGTCTTCCTCTCCCTCATGATAATATCTGCCTCAGAGAGCTTGCCTTCGACCTTTGAGAGCTCATTCATGGCCTTGTGCTTCTTCTCTTCATAGAGCGAGATGCCTGAAATCTCCTCGATCACGCCACGACGTTCAAATGGTGTCATCTCTATCAATCTGATTATGTCACCCTGGAGAATTATGTTATATCCATCCGGGTCTATACTTGCGACCGCCATAAGATCCAGGATCTGCTGCCTGGTCGCAGTAAGATCATTAATCCTATACTTGCTCTGACCGGACTGCGTTATGATCCTGGTCAGCTTGATCTCCTTTGAATCAAGAGGGAACTCTTTATCAGCATTGTCGAAGAAGATACTCACATTTCCTGCTTTTGCAGGCTTCTTTGACTTCCCGCCGTTATATATAAGATTAGCAGATTTCTCAGCCCTAAGACCCTTGGCTGAAGATTTCCCTAAGACAAAGCAAAGTGCATCGAGCAGATTTGATTTCCCTGAACCATTCGGTCCCAGAACGCAGTTGAAATTATCGCTGAAAACCATTTCAGTCCTTCTGGCGAAGGATTTGAACCCATGCATGACAATCTTGTTGATCTTCGTCATATATATTCCCTTTTTTGGATGGATTACTCAGCCCGGTTTGATATATAAAGGTTTTGAAAAATGAAGTTTTGGAAAAAATGCTGCTCATGCATACCCTATATATGAGACGGAAAATAATCAGACTGCACGCTACGCCATTGGAAAATAATCAGACTGCACGCTACGCCGCCGCCACTAAAGCCGGCAGACGCCCAAATGCTACGCATTTGTGCTACGGACCACCCCGGATGGGGCATCCCCCGGTCCGACCTGCAGCAGTGGTGGCGGCTTGCTGAATCTAATTTCATTAACAATAACTAAAATAAAAAAAGGAAAAAAAAACAACAACAACTAAAAAACAAAAAAACTGCGATAAAACAACAACAAATGATACTAAATCTCAGAAAGAGTCGAGGCGGCGGTCTGCTTTAGCCACTTTCTTGTACGATGCCCAGGATTTCCTGAAGAAATCGAACTTGTCATAATTCTCCTTCAGAAAAGATACAGTCCTTGAATCAGAAGGGTATCCTGAACCGAAGTCAGTACCTGCAATACGTTTCAGCTTTTCGATCTCGCGGTCGCGGGTCACTTTCGCGAGGATGGATGCAGCTCCGACAACAAAATAGTTAGTATCAGCCTTGTGCTCGACCACTAGATCGATCTTCTTCGTAAGCTTTTTTGCAACATACTCCTTATACGCTTCGACATTCGTGCTCGGGCAATCTAGAATCGCTTTCTTTGGACCTAATCTTTCAAGAATCGCTATCGAAGTATCGCCTTCGAGCCAATTCAAGTTAGTGTCAGGATTATTAAGGGTCTTATCGATGTCCTCTGGAGAAATCATAATTATCTCATGCTTATAGTGCTCTATCAAGCGCTCATAAAGATCCTCCCTCTTTTGAGGGGAGAGGAATTTCGAGTCCTTGACACCCATCCTCTCAAGATTATCTTCCTGGCCAGGCTCGATGCAAACACCTGCCATCACCATCGGACCTATCACCGGACCTCTTCCTGCCTCATCGATGCCGCATATCATCCTTCTTGGGTTGGGCCAGGGGGATATAAATGTTTTGGTGAGCAGAATGGAAACCAATAATAATAAGCTGCAAATCTTCCTTGGTATGAGGTACAGGAAAGTATACGGGCAGAGCAGGGAAGAGACGTGCATGTTCTGCGATAAACCTGCTACGACCGAGAATTCTCAGGGGCTGCCTTCTTGCAAGCTCCACATCAAGGAACTCCTTGCTGACAGGAAGTGCGTTTGCGGCGAATATATGGATATCAAGAAAGGGAAGTTCGGAGCATTCTTCCTTTGTGCAAACTGCGGCCCGGTATCCATCAAGAAATCTGAAGAGATGGAAAATGGAGATTATAAACTGAATAAAAAGTTCAGGAAACAACAAAAAACAAAATATATTCCAAAAGAGAAACTTTCTGAAGAGAAACCAAAAGAAACTCCAAAAGAACCCCAAAAAAAAGAGGCTCCGCCTGAAGAGAAAATCTATACGCTTGAAGAACTGAAGAAGCTCTGGTGATTAATTTCAAAATAGTCAAAAACAGCGAAAAGCTTATATCCCTCCTTCCCATATAACCAGTATAAAAGGGGGGTGTTAGTATATGAAAAGAATCCTTAGTTTTTTTGTCGTGCTGATGATACTCAGCACAGGTGTTTTCGGGGCGTCATTGAAGGAATGCCTTCGTGAAAACCAAGAAACAAAATGGGACACGATGAGGGATTGCAACGATGACTATCGTCATGCAAGAAACGCATGCAACACAGGGTATCTTTACTGCAAGTGGGACTACTGGATGTGTGTCGTGAATCTCAATCCGTCAGTATTTACTATCGGATGCGCTCAGATCAATCTGGATTGCAGGCAAGAATTCCATTCCTGCAGGGCAGACGTGAAGGATACCCGTGACAGATGTGTCCAAACCGCGGAGATGAACTGGAGACAGGCAAGGCATGAATGCAAGTGGTGATAAACACCACTTTTTTTATTTTTTTTATTGATTACAGAAACGACACCATCACAGTTACAAAATCTTTATAATAGGGTGCTCATACCTCGAGTCACATGAAAGTATTCTTAGTCGTACCGCCAAGTACAGGGATCCTATCAATCCCTTCGAGTCCACACCTCGGAACAGCGTACCTTGCTGGAGCTCTCAGAGAAAATAGACATAATGTGAAAATTCTTGACATGCGATTCGGTACTGCATATTCTGTGCTTAGATCCAAACTACAAAAATTCAAGCCAGACATCGTAGGTATCACCACTACCAGCATGGACCACAAAAAAGCATACAAGGCAATCAGACTCATGAAACAGGATGGATTCAGGATCATGATCGGCGGACCTCACGCATCCATAGACCCTGAGAAAATCATGGAGGAAGTACCAGCTGATTTCGCCATAAAAGGAGAAGGTGAGAAAGTCATCATCGATCTCATAGACCATATAGATACCCCTCAGAAAGTCGACGGTGTGACCTATCGAACCAAGAAAGGAGAGATCAAGAAGAACAAAGACGCAAAACCGATACTCGATCTCGATACGATACATTTCCCTGCATTCGACCTATTCCCACTCAAACGATACATGGACAAGAAGATCCCTCTCGCCACTTCTAGAGGCTGTCCATACCAGTGCACATACTGCACAATCCATTTCACGATGGGATATAAGTTCAGGGTAAGAACACCTAAGAACGTCGTCGATGAGATCGAACATTGGTACAAGAAAGGATATAGATATTTTTCCATCAATGACGACTGCTTCTCACTGAATATCAAAAGAGCAGAAGAGATATGCGATATGATCGTCGCAAGGAAGCTAAAGCTCAAATTCGATCTCAGGAACGGAATCAGGATCAATACAATCACGGAAACCCTCCTAAGAAAGATGAAACGTGCCGGACTCACCTATGTAGCATTCGGAGTAGAATCTGCTGACCAAGTCGTCCTTGATAAGATGAAAAAAGGGATAACCGCAGCACAAGCACGGACGGCAATACTGCTCGCAGACAAGGTAGGTGTAAAGAAAGGGGCATTCTTCATCATCGGGATGCCTGGAGGGACGATGAAATCCTTCAAGAAGACACTCAAATTCGCACTCTCACTTCCGCTTGACGAAGTCAGGTTCTACAATCCAATACCCTTTGTCGGAACAGAACTCTATACCTGGGTCAAAGAGAACGCCAAACTACTCAAACCAGAATCTTATTTCATGAACAAAGCAGATTATTGGGACCCAGAACCCATCTTCGAGACCAAGGACTTCAACAGAAAGCAAAGGAAAGAAGCTTTCCTCATGGCTGAACAGCACGTCATGAAATACCTGATGAGAAAAGAGTTCGGAAGAATTCTTGGCAGTCTCGGATGGCTGGCCTGGCGACCAAGAATCACCAGGCGAATAGTATTCCCTATCGGTAAGTCTATCTGGAGCATGGTTCGCCGTCTGCGGGCCTCATGAGAACGAAAAAGTCTTAACAGTCTGGACCACAGTGTCTATGAACTTCTGCAAATCCATCGGGTTGACAAGTTTCCCAGGATAATAGAACACCAAAGATTCTCCTTCAGCCTCGATTGCAAGACGCTTCTCAAACCCTTCGAAGAATGTCAGTTTCTGAGGAGTGAAATGTGCCCGAACTGCTGTCTCATCAGCTCCCTTCAATACATATTTTTTTGAGAATCCAGGGTTGGAATCGAAATCAATATCCTTCATACCGAGCAAGTCGCCGATCTTATGGAAGAAACTTTCAGGACCGAGAGTGAAAGCAGGACAATTCAGGTTGGCATAGGTGGCAATTGCGACGGTCTGCCTTGTCGTGGACTGGCTCTTACTTCCACCAGTAGTATACTTGTAATCAAAAATCAGCAACTCTACCCTGGA
The DNA here is from genome assembly GCA_030590605.1 of Candidatus Woesearchaeota archaeon. GTDB lineage: Archaea > Nanobdellota > Nanobdellia > Woesearchaeales > JAUUYB01 > JAUUYB01. The sequence goes on along the minus strand of JAUUYB010000084.1, from coordinate 64 downwards.
AGTGGATCCTTTCATCATATTCGAGACAACCTGCGAATGCCCCTTAGAGAAAATCTTCCATCTT
>JAUUYB010000019.1 GCA_030590605.1 Candidatus Woesearchaeota archaeon | reverse complement strand
GACGACCTGAAGGCAAAGATAGCGAATTGATTCTATTTCCGATAATTATAATAGTATACTTATACAGATTTTGAGAGATGGATTGGAAACATCCTTATCTTTTGGCTCTTCTCTCAGGTATTCTTTGTATCCTTTCATTTCCTCCTTTCGATTTTTCGTTTCTGATCTGGATTGCCCTGATTCCATTATTATACATCATTTTTCATTCTGACAGGCACATTACTTACATTGCAGGATTGATATTTTCTATTGTTTTTTATTATGGGACTCTTTATTGGATTGTATCAGTTTTTTCAGTATTCGGTCTCATTTTGATTTTTATCTTATGTTTGATTCCCGTATTTTTTTCAGTTGTTGTCAATTTCCTTCGAAAATTACCTGGATTCATGATATATGGACCTATGGTCATTTGGACAGCATTAGAATTCTTCAGGTCAGAGATATGGTGGTTGAAGTTTAGCTGGATGAATCTAGGGTATAGTCAGCATGATGTCCTCCTGATCCTGCAATTTGCTTCAATTTTTGGCCAGTATGGCCTATCACTGTTGATTGTGTTTGTTAATTCCTGTCTTTTATACGCCTTTGTTAACAGGAAAGACCAAAAAAAGGCGATGATTTCACTCATTGGTGTAGTTCTAACCCTTACAACAGTGATTGGGTATGGATCAATAACATTAGATACATATGATCCTGACATCGATGTAGCACTTATTCAGGATGAGTCATCTGTTTTTTCTGTGTATAATCACCTCATAGAGCAGGTTTCAGCAGACATCATTCTCCTTCCCGAATATTCAATCCCTAAATATATTGATGAATCTCCTGATATCCTAAGTCAGATTTCTGAGATTACACAATCTAAAGATGCATATCTCATAGCAGGAGGAAAAGACCGGACTGATGAGGGCCAATATAATACAGCTTATGTATTTGACCCACAGGGAGATATCATCGGAACTTATTATAAGATGAACCCGATCCAATTCTTCGATGATGGTCTTCCTGGAACTGAATTTTCTGTTCATGAGACAGCGTTTGGGCCTATAGGAGTTCTGATCTGTTATGATATGGATTATTCATATGTATCAAGGAATCTTGTAAAGAACGGAGCGACTATCTTATTTATTCCAACTTACGATGCTATGAGGTGGACCAAAGTCCAACACAAGCAACATTCTGCTATGACGTCGATGCGTGCTGTCGAAAATGGACGGTTTATCGCTCGTACAGCGACCTCAGGGATTTCTCAGATCATCGATCCAAACGGAAGGATAACCCATTCTATCAGTATTGGAGAGACCAGAGCGGAAGTAGGACAGGTGGAATCTATTGAAAAAATGACTTTCTATACTCAAATTGGTTGGATGATAGTATGGGTTTGCATAGTGATTTCTATTGGATTAGTATTACTTGGTTGGTTCTTATTTAAAAAAAAATCTTAAAAAAGATAACGAATTAAAGATCTTTCGCCATGACAGTCGATCTGCTGTTATCAGTCGCTCTCCTGCATGCTTCCCTTACAAGTGTTTCCACTTTCTTATCTAGTGCTTCAGCGAAATCTCCGGAGATGTTGAGCGATTTTCCATCGATTTTTGCTACTTCTTTCAGATTTGACTTGACTACTAATGACATGGTTTCACCTCTTGAATATTTATATGATATATGCCTGCAGCAAGGTATTTAAATGTTTTGAAAGACCTGCCAAAAAGTTTAAATATAGTGTTCCGTGGTCTGTAGCTGGGGTGTTGCTATGTCAGAAAGCATCGATAAGGAAGATATGAAAGGATTATTGAAACGATTCCCAGAACAGGTCGTTGATGGTTATGAACTAGGTGGAAAGACTGCGGTCGAGGACATCGACAAGATCATGATTGCTGGTATGGGCGGTTCTGCCCTGTCAGGAGAGATTCTTCTTTCATATCTCGATGAGAAGATCCCTATCTTCATCAACAAGGATTATACGCTCCCTAACTTCGTCGATTCACACACCCTGGTTTTCGCGATATCCTATTCAGGCAATACAGAAGAGACTATTGAGGCATACAGGGATGCTATCAGACGCGGCTGCAAATTGGTCGTGATCACTTCAGGAGGGAAGCTTGACATCCTGGCAAGAAAAAATTCTCACCCGCTTGTCCTTGTCCCAAGGGGGATTCAGCCAAGGCTCACTTATGGATATATCTTCTTCGCGATTCTCCGTGTCCTTGCGAATTCGAAAATCATAAAGACCATGGAAAAAGAAGTGACCGGACTGTACGCCACTCTGAAACAGGATGTATTCATGAAAAGAGGAGAAGAGCTTGCAGAGCATCTGGTCGGAAGGATACCTATCATCTATGCCTCCCAGGCTATGGCAGGTGTAGCATACAAATGGAAGATCAATTTCAATGAAAATTCTAAGATCCACGCGTTCTGTAATGTCATCCCAGAGATGAACCACAACGAGATCCTTGGATACACTGACCTGAATGGAGACTATTATGGGATCATCCTGAAGAATGATACAGACCATGTACGGGTAAAGCTCCGTATGGACCTGACGAAAAAGATCATGAAAGAGAAAGGTGTTGAAGTGACCGAAATAGGTATTACAGGGGCGAACCACCTGTCTAAGCTGTTCTCTGCTATCTACATCGGGGACTGGGTGAGTTATTTCTTGAGCATCAAGAATAACGTCGACCCTACACCTGTAAAGATCATAGAGACCCTGAAAAAGGATCTTGCCAGATGATCATCGATTACGTCAAGCTCAGGAATATCAGGAGTTATACTGAATCTACTATCAAGTTTAGGGAAGGTTCTATCCTTCTGTCAGGCGACATCGGAAGCGGCAAGTCTTCTATACTTTTAGCGATTGAGTTCGCACTTTTCGGTATCATGAGGGGAAAGTTCAGCGGAGACACTTTGCTCAGAGGCGGCAAGAGTGAGGGCGAGGTGGAACTAGGATTTTCTATCGATAAAGATAGATTTGTTGTCAAGAGGACTCTTAAGCGGGGAAGCAAGGGAGTCCAGCAGGCTTCCGGGTACATCATAAGGAACGGAGTGAAGAAAGAAGGCACTGCTATAGAGTTGAAGTCTGACATCCTGGATATCCTTGGATATTCCAGGGATCTCGCGGCAAAGAGCAAGGACTTGGTCTATAGGTATACAGTCTATACCCCTCAGGAAGAGATGAAAGGTATCATACTTGATGACAGCGAATCCCGTCTCGACATCCTCCGTAAGGTATTCGGCATAGAGAAATACAAGGTCATCAGGAACAATAGCGCCATTGTCGGAAGAGCAGTAAAAGAAACTATAAAAGGGTATGAAGGGAAAGCTGACGGCATCACAGAGAAATATGCAGAACAGGAACGGATCACGAAAGATATCTCTGCCCTGGATAATGGTAAGGAAGCGCAGATCCCGATCCTGGCAAAAGCAAGACAGGAAGAAGCAGATGCTAAGAAAAAAGTCATCGTGATCGAGGAAAAGATCGAGGTGTGCACTGGTTTAGAGAAAGAATTTGCAGTATTGGAACAAAAACTCCAGGCGATGGTACTGCAGCGAAGCGAAGCGCTTGCTGAAGAGAGGAAGATTACAGGAGAGTTAAAGGATGAAACATCTGTAGAGAAAAAAGAGCCCACTGTTATCGAGAACTTCATAGATAAAAAGGAATCAGTCCTGGAAAGCCTTAGAAAAGAGCTGACAGTTGTCCAGAACAAGATAGCAACCATAGATGAGCGGACTACTCAATCAGAAAATATAAAGACCAGAATAACAAAACTCGATACTTGCCCGACTTGCGAGCAATCAGTAAGCGCAATCCATAAAGAGAAAGTGAAGGAAAGAGAAGAATCGAACATCAGCGGACTGACTAAGCAAAAAGAGTCGCTCACTAAAAGGATAACTGAATTGAAACAAGAGACCATCTCCACCAATAAAGAGATAGAGGAACAAAGGGAGACCCTCACAAAAGTCAAGGTCCTGATCCAAAAAGAGAAGAACATGGCTGAAAAAAGAGTGAGGAGAGAAAGCCTCATCAAGAAAGTGGAAGTATTGAAAGATGATATCGGCAAGATAAACAGCCAGAAGATAGACGTAAAGACTCAGATAGGGTCGTTCAGGGATGTCAAGGAGACCCATGCTGCTGCGAAAGCACGACTCGAAAGATCTATGCAGGAAGCCTATAGGGTCGACAAAGAGATCGCGATGATAGAGAAGGAGACTCAGGGAAAAGTTGAACTCATCCGTTCGATTGAAAAAGACATCAAAGAGAAGGAATTGGCAAGATCCAATCTTATGAAAGCGAAAAAAACACTTTCCTGGCTGAATGACGAGTTCATATCCCTCATGACTGCGATGGAAAGGACTGTGATGACCGCAGTCTACCAGGAATTCGCCCATCTTTTCTCGCAATGGTTCAATATCCTTATTGATGACGAGACCCTTCAGGTCAGGTTGAATGAGGAATTCGTTCCGATCGCAGAGCAAAACGGTTATGAGACAGACCTATTGAGCCTTTCAGGCGGAGAACGTACTGCGTGCGCCTTAGCCTATCGTCTCGCACTGAACAAGGTGATCAATGATGTCATCGATACTATCCGTACAAAAGATCTTTTGATACTGGACGAACCTACTGACGGATTCTCTACTGAACAGCTTGACAGGATGAGAGAACTGCTTGACTTGATTGCAATCCGCCAGGTCATAATAGTGAGCCACGAATCGAAGATCGAGTCATTCGTAGAGAACATCATCCGGATAGAGAAGACTGATCACGAGAGCACCGCAATCTACTAGGTTTTTGGTAGTATTTCAGGTAACGTCGTCGTCTGGGCCTTAAGGCGGATGACGCTAAGTGAATGTTCTGAGTCTAAGGGATCGATTTCCTTTGAGGTATGTTATTGAATGTGGAGGATTAGAAAGTTTGCGGGAAATCGACGGAAGTAGCGGCCGAGACGATGTTACCGAAAAAAAATACTGCCAATTATTATTTCTTATAGTACCATTTTGCGGCATAAAGAAATGGTGTATCGAATGATGCTATGATTACCTTGACTATATACATCCCGATGATCATCTCCATTATAGGAAATACTCCATAGAATGCTATTGTCGTGAAGATTACGGTATCGACACCCTGGCTGATCCATGTGGACGCATTGTTCCTGAAGAACATATATCTGCCCCTTGTCATCTTCTTGAATCTCTGATAAAGGTTGATATCAAGATTCTGGCTTATGAGGTATGCTGTAAGAGAGGCGAGCACTATCCTCCATGTGTTTCCGAAGAGGGTCTCAAATATCTGCTGGTTCTCCCATCCAGGCGCGCCTGCCCATCTGAGTGCGACCCAGACTGACACGACCAACATCACGTTCCCTAAGAATCCGGCAAACACCGCCTTCCGTGCCACTTTCTTGCCATATATCTCGGAGAGCATGTCAGTCAGGAGAAACATCGCCCCATAGACTATCGTGCCTGCATCGACTGACCACATGAAGAACTTGACAATCTTCGCTCCTGCGAGTACGTTCGCGATGACTGCCATAGCGACATACATGCCTATGATGTATTCAGGCCCATACTTCTTCGCGATGACTACGGAGAGGCTGGCGACGACCAGTGTCAGCAATATCCAGAGGATAATCATGATTATCCGGAACAGACCCAATATTAAAAGCATTTCGATTGCCCCACTTTCGATTTAGCAAGCCACCACCACTGGCGCAGGTCGAGCCGAGGCTCCTACGGAGTGCAAGGAAATTGGAACAATTTCCTGCACAAGAAACCCAACGGGTTTCTTTGTGGCGAGTAGGACAATCGCGAAGCGATTGGCCGTCTGCCGCCAATGGTGGTGGTGGCGTAGCGTACAGTTTTTTCAAAAGAATCCACACATATTGATTAAACGAGAAATATATCCTTTCAAAAACCTGGGCTATTCCAAAACCTTTTTATAACCATCAAGGATTTATCATACCCATGGAAAACATCCTAAAAGAAGCCTTATCGCTCATAAAACCTACACAAAAGGAGGAGCGAGAGAAGAAGCTGCGTATTGATGATTTCATGAAGCGCATCGATGTCCCAAGCGCAAAAATCATATTAGGAGGGAGCGCAAAGAAGAATACCTGGCTCAAGGATTCCTATGACGCTGACATCTTCGTCAAGTTCAACTACCAAAAGTTCAAGGACAGGAGCGATGAGCTTTCTGATATCACGGAAAAAGCGATAAAAAAAGAGTTCAAAGAGATATTGAGGGTCCATGGTAGCAGAGATTATTTCCAGATCATCGAGGACGATTTCGTATTCGAGATCATCCCGATATTGGACATCAAGGATTCAGGTATGGCAGTGAACATAACAGACATAAGCCCTCTGCACGCTTTATGGGTCAAGAAACATATGATTGATCCTGACCAGGTTAGGCTCGCAAAAGCATTCGCCAAGAGTCAGGGGATATATGGGGCAGAATCATTCATCCAGGGGTTCTCCGGATATTGCATCGAGATTCTCATAGTGCATTATGGTGGATTCAAAAAATTCTTAGAAGCAATAAGCAAGTGGAAGAAGAGAAAAGTGATAGATATAATGGGATATCACAATAACATCGATATCGAGGTCAATCAATCCAAGCTCGAGAGCCCTCTTGTCCTCATAGATCCTGTCCAGAAAGGGAGAAATGTCGCTGCTGCATTATCTGTGGAAAATTTCAAGATTCTCATCTCATCAGCTAAAAAGTTCCTGAAATCTCCTGGTCCTAAATACTTCGAACCAAAAATTGTGACAATCCAGTCTATAAAAGAAAAATTCAAGAAAAAGAATCTTCATATTATTACTGCGGCTCCTGACAAAGGAAAAGATGATATCGAGGGCAGTAAGCTCCTCAAATGCTTCAGATTTTTAGAGAGGAGCCTGATAAATAACGATTTCACGATCAAAGATAAAGGCTGGTTCTGGGACAGGAAAAATGATGCGCTTTTCTGGTTCACGATCAAAGAGGATACCCTTCCAAAGATCAAGGAATGGAAAGGCCCTCCTGTTGAGATGAAAGATTTTGTCAGTGATTTCAAGAAGATCTACAAAGAGACCTATGTCAAGGACAAGACGATCTATGCTAAAGTCGAGAGGAAATACCCCTCCGCTCTGGCGCTATTGAAAGAGATACTCGATGATGACTATGTTAAAGAAAAAACAAAAACAATACATTACGAAGAAAGCGATTGAATCTTTGCTCGTCTTCCTTAGAGGCATCCTCATGGGGCTGGCAGACACGATTCCAGGTGTCTCTGGAGGCACTATTGCGCTTATCACAGGGATATATGAACGGCTCATAAGGGCGATAAGCAATCTCAACATTGCTTTCATCATCGATTTCTTCAAAGGAAGGAAATGGCAGAACAATTTCAATCGGATTGATTTCTGGCTATTCGTCCCTTTAGGGTTGGGCATCGGTCTCGCGATATTCTTCTTTTCAGGGGTTATAGATTACCTCCTGACAGACCATTCAGGGATCACTTTCGCATTTTTCCTCGGTCTGATAATGGCATCAGCGATAATCCTTTTCGCAAAAGTGAAACTGATAGATGCCTGGACAGGTCTTGCTACAGTCACAGGTTTCGGGTTCGCTTTCTACATCGCGGGCTTGAGCATGGGATCATTTCTTGGACATTCTTATCCAGCGATCCTTTTCTCTGGAGCTATCGCGATCTGCGCGATGATCCTTCCTGGGATCTCCGGGGCATTCATCCTGCTCCTCCTGGGCCAGTATGAATATCTGATAGGGATTCTCCATGATCTTGACCTCCTGAGGATAGCCACATTCGGTGTAGGAGCAGGATTCGGCATCATCATATTCTCAAGACTAATCAATTTCCTCCTCAAGAGATTCAGACCGCACACTCTCGCGTTCTTGACAGGATTGATGCTGGGATCGATAAGGCTGCCTGTGATACGTATGGCTGAGGCCTACACTACTTATCCTCCGCTCGTAATAGCGGCTCTGGGAGGATTCATCCTCGTCCTGTTGATAGAAGGATTGTTCAGGAAAAGGTAAGATTTCAATAACAAAAATTGGGGTTCACTTATATTCTCGAACCCAAGTTTTGGGATTGAAAATCTCTGCGCGAGATTTTCAATACATTTATTAATCTAGACTTACAGTTCAAAAAGATGAAGGTCAGAGAGATAGTCGAGATGGTGAGTCCGATCTTAGTGAGACCTACTTTCGGTTCCCTGACAATAGGCATCTCTAAGCGATTCTTCCTGTTCCATCTCATGAGGCGTATCATAACCATGATCGAAGAGGACCCTCATCTTAATTTCGTAGCCATGCTGAAAAGTTATAAGGTGCTTGGGAGATTCCTTTTTGGATCGCTCCATGAGTTCCACCGCGACAGGAATCGGCTTTATTTCAAGAATTTTTTTTATGACCGAAAACTATGGGAGATAGTCAAACGAGACCTCGAATCCCTTCATCCGAAATATAAGGATGTGAAGATGACTATCACAAAAAGGGGAGTCATCATCTATGACAATTACAAGAAGGACGCATTCAATGTGCTCCTCCTTACCATTCATTCTGGGACCTGGGTTCCGGAAGAGATACAGAAAAAGATGTGGATATCCGACCATAAACGGTATCGGGAAGAAGATGTCGAGACTGATAGGCTATATAGGAATCTGGTCCTGGAGAAAGCAGGTATCTGGATAGATAACAAACAGTCAAGGTTCGTGATAGATTTCAACCGAGCGCTCAAGAATGCTATCTATGTGGACAACTCTGAAAAATGGGTGAATGCATTATGGAAAGAACCTCTCCTGAAGAACGAGAGCGATGCTATATATGCGGGGTACAGGGAGTTCTATTTCGCTCTGACCAGGCTGCTGGATTCATACCAGTTCAACATCATCTTAGACGGGCATTCGATGAAACCGACTGAGGGGCGTCCGAATCTGAGCTTCGGAACGAAATATATCCCAAAGTTCTATCAGCCGATTGTCAGAAGCATGCAACGTAAGATGCAATCTCTTGGTTATAGTCCTGTCCTGTTGAACACCCCATTTAAAGGAGGTTTCATACTCAGATGGCTGAACGGGAAATTCCCGAATGTCTTCATCTGCTCTATGGAGATAAATAAGAAGATTTACATGTCACGTAACAACCCCCTTAAGAGAAAGATGAAGAAGATATCTAGTGATTTGACGAACATATTCGATATCGAGATAGAAAATGAACCAAGTCAACAATGAGAAGCGCCCTTTGAAGCGCTCGAAGACAGGTCTTGAGACCGAATACATGCTGCTAGACAGCGCAGGCATGATTTCCAATAGGGTGACTGAGTTAAGGAATAAGATAAAAGCAGTCGACCCTTCTATAGATGTCCATCCTGAGATCGGCCAGAGCATGATCGAATTCGGATGCTACCCTGATGTGAACCCGGAGAACCCTGCGCTTGACATGATCAAGTCTATTCAGGTAGCTCATGAGATCTGCGAAAAGCACGGACTCCATATGTATCCTTTCGCGACCTATCCTGGACACTTCGAGCCTCTTAGGGTGCAGAAACCGAAATATGAACTTAAAGAGAAGATTTTCGGGAAGCCTAAGGTCGACATCACCTGCCAGGTAGTCGGTTTCCATCACCATTACACTTTGCCAAAAGGAGTGTTTGATGCTCAGAACAAGGAAGTCCGCCTGCTCCGTAAAAGCAAGCTCGAGAGGACGATGGTATCATCTTACAATCTCGAGATCGCCATCGACCCTATCCTCACGCTATTCGCACAGTCCTCTCCTTTCTTCCAGGGGAATCATTTCGCTAAAGACACCAGGGTGGTCGTCTACAGAGGAGGAAAAAAATTAAGATATATGGACGGCGCTTACTCTAAGCTCCAGCAGCTGGGTGCCCTTCCTCCATATAAGCAGACTGCTACCGATCTTCTCGACTCATTAAGGAAGAGATGGAAACGATGGGAAACTGAAGTGAAAAAAGCTGATCCTAACGTCGACTTCGATGAGATGTACCCTCATAAGCTCGATATCGGTTGGCACCCTGTCAAACTCAACAAGCACGGCACTCTCGAGCAAAGAGGGATGGATGAGAACTATATCTCGACTGTCATCGCGATAACGGTCCTGCTTAAATATGCTTTAAAGAAGATCCAAAGAGATTTTGTCGAAGTGATCCCTGCAGATTTCGGCATCTCTGAAGCATTCAAGATAGAGAACGAGATCATGTATATCCCGCCTCATAGCATGATCAGGAACCGATTCCAGCCATGGAGCGCATATGTCGGTTACGAGAACGACCAGATGCACGAATATGCGAAGCGATTCTACAATTTCGCTAAGTCCGTGACACCTAAAGCCTACCAGAAGATCATCCAGCCGATAGGAGACATGATAGAGCATAAACAATCGATGTCAGACCAGATCCTGAAGTTCGCTAAAAGGAAAGGATACATGGATGATAAGGATATCTCACAGGAAAACGCAGCTGAAATGGCTCTCTTCTACGCGAAAACATTCCCTAAGGATCTGGAGAAGACAAAGGACCTCCTGGAGAAAGTGGGAAATGTGTGATTCTGATTTTTGCGAAATCGTGCCCCATTAGATGCCTATCAATGCCGGGTTGAACAGCAGGATCAGGCCCAATATCAGCATTATGGCCCCTCCAACGAATTTTATTAGGGCCATCGTAGTTTTTTCAATCTGTTTTCCTTTGAAAGTATATCCGATCACTGTGATCATCACGAGTAAAGGCAGTACATATATCAGGTTATACAATAAGAGATACCCATAATATGCAAATCCGCTTAAGGACATCCCGGTCAGGATTCCGGTGTATATGATAGGAAACCCCGCAGTACAGGGTAATTCAACTAACGATGAAAAGATAGCCAGGGTCACTGAGGCCCCTATCAATGTAGGCATCGATCCGTTTTTGATAAGGTCTGCAACGTGCTGTACCCTTTTTTTGAGCGGCCCGACATGTTTATCCTGGATCATCAATGTGATCCCTTTTCTGTAAAAGAAGTATTCTTTGCAGTTGATCAGCCCGGCAATTACCGCCAGTATCCCTATACCTATCCTCACTGGATCAATAAACCCGATGTATTTGAAGATGTTCAGCCATGCTACCATGAAAAGGAAATAAAATATATATACCACAGCGATACAGCTGTACCCTACCGCATATATCTTCTTTCTCGAATGTGAAGCAGACAGCAGTAATGATAAGAGAAGGGTCAATATGAAAAGGTTGCATGGATTGAACCCATCGACGATCGCTATTAAGAATGTAAAGAGCGGGAGAGGGAGGGAAAGGCTGAGCGTTTCAAGATAATCCGATGAGATGTTCTTTGTTATGAAAAAAACAGCTGAAATGACTGCAATCGTTATCCCGAGCAGGATAAATCTCTTTTTATTTTCCATATTATCCACTCTTATATTCATCGATCACTTGTAAATATCCTTCTTTTGTTTTTGTTCCTACATAATAACTGCAGCCAAAGATGAATGTAGGAGTGTAATACACTTCAATCCCGTATGATTCCATCTGTTCTCTTTGTTCTGATATTGACAGGTCAAGGATTATCGGTTCAATGCCGTTTTCATTACATGCTTCCAGAAAAATAGGCAGTGTTGCTTTACAGTGCCCGCAATATTTTGATTCAAACATGATCACTGAATCTTTTAACCCTCTTTGAAGGCAGTCATCTGCTTCAAACTCTCCATCAACCTGGATAGTATGAGTCAATAATGGGCTCTCTTGACTCTCTTCTGGTGGTTGGCAGCCATATAATGACATCAAAGCAACAATCATGCAGGACAGGAATAATTTTCTGAACATCAAATCACCTTCTCAATGACCTTTTTTGATATTTTATCAAACACAGGTTTATAACTCTTATCATAAATCATCAATGGGGTCAGATTGACTAAAGCCTCAACAAATGCGATATCATAAGGGATTTTTGAGAGGATTTCTGCTGAATTATCTTTTGCAAATTCTTCTATTTTTTTTGAGTATTCTTTATTGATATCATGTTTATTGATGATTATCCCGTATGGTATCCTAAAATGATTGACTACCTCAAGAGCTTTCTTCATATCAGAGAACCCGGAAGGTGTTGGTTCAGTGACTATTATTGCGTAATCCGATCCAGTGACAGATGCGATGACCGGGCACCCGACGCCTGCTGCAGAATCTATTATCATCATATCAGCGT
>JAUUYB010000096.1 GCA_030590605.1 Candidatus Woesearchaeota archaeon | reverse complement strand
CTTTTCCTCTTTCATGCAATCATCCCTGTTTAACACTGTTAGTCATTCAGGTAGGTAATTCTATGTCACATGTCAAAGATCTTATTTGGAAAGAAGGTATGAAAATCACAGACCTCGTGGATAGCTATGCGAATATTGGTTTCCAGTCTGCTGAGCTTGCGAACGCTACAGATACCATCATCAAGATGAAGAAGGCGGGAGCAAAGATTTTTCTCACTTTCACCAGCAACATGGTAACTTCTGGACTCAGAGGATTCTTCGCCCAGCTCATAGAGAAAGGTATCCCTGACGTGATCGTGACTACTGTCGGCGGTCTCGAAGAGGATATCATGAAGGCTAAAGGAGAAAAGTTCATCCTCGGTGATTTCCATACTGATGACGTCGCATTATACGAAAAAGGTGTCAACCGTATAGGTAACATTTTTGTGACAAACGAGAGCTACTGTCAGTTCGAGGACTCGATTATGCCTATGCTGGATGATCTTTACAGGAAGCAGAAAAGATGGCCTGTCTCAGAGATGTTGAAGGAGATAGGATTGAAGCTCAAAGACAAGAACTCGATACTATACCAGGCAGCAAAAAACAACGTTCCTATCTTCTGCCCTGCGATCACTGATGGTGCTTTCGGGTTCCACTTGTTCATGTTCCAGCAGAAGCATGACGATTTCATTGTCGACGTTATCAAAGATTTCAAGAACATATTGGTCTCGACCACTCATGATGAAGCGAAAGGATTGATAAGTCTTGGAGGAAGTGTCTCTAAGCATCACGCGATCCTTGCCTGTCTCCTGAACGGCGGATTGGATTACGCAGTGTATATGACTACAGCCCACCATTCTTCTGGATCGATGAGCGGTGCTACCACGAAAGAAGCCAAGAGTTGGGGAAAAGTAAAGGATGATTCAGATGCTGTGACTGTCATAGGAGATGTCTCGATAACTTTCCCGCTAGCGATGATTAACGCTTTAGAAAAACTTTCAAAAGAAGGTCTGTTGAAATGAGATCAGACCCCTTATTTATCCTATCAAAAAGCAATACCCTGGAACAATACAAGAAAGCATCAGATCTGGGCACAGTTTCCTATTCATTCAAGACCAACAAGGATGTAGGATATATCCTAAGAGATAATACAGATTCATTCTTCTCTGTCCACGCAGATGAAAGCATAGACCTTCTTGACTGCCCTGATCGCATCTGGTTCTTCGCCCAGGGATGGGATGATGATGAAATAACCAACATCATAAAAAAAGGAGTTTCCCGTTTCGTTGTAGATAACGAGAACGATCTCGACATCCTTCTGAAACACATCAAGAAGAATAACAACACTATACAACTCCTACTCAGGATGAGACTGAAAGAGCATACCATCCACACAGGCAAGCATTTCGTTTTCGGTATGTATTCAAAAGACATAATCAGGCTGATCCCAAAACTAAAATCAAACCCCCTCATCTCCAAACTAGGGATCCATTTCCACAGGAAGACCCAGAACATCAGCGAATGGTCGTTAAAGTATGAACTGGAAGGCACGCTCCCAAAAGATATCTTGACCCAGCTGGATATAGTAAATATCGGAGGAGGCATGCCCTCAAGATACAAGAATTTCAGAAAAGAAGTCCAGGACAGGATATTCAGGAAAATAAATGAAATAAAAGACTGGCTAAAAACACTAAAAATAAAGATGATAATCGAACCGGGAAGGTTCATCTCTGCTCCTGCAATGGATCTTGAGACTGAGATCGTGAACATCTATGACAGGAACATAATAGTGAACTGTTCAGTCTACTCTGGTGTCATGGACACCTTCGTATCACACATAAGATTATTGGTCAAAGGCGAAAAAGAGAAAGGAGGTTCCTTCACCATAAAAGGTAAGACTCCTGATTCAGTTGACATCCTCCGTTATGACGTCCGATTAGACAGTCCGAAAGTCGGTGACACGATCGTTTTCCTGAATGCCGGCGCATACACATTCTCGACAGATTTCTGCGGATTGAAACCTGTAAAAGTCAAGATAATCGATTGATCTCAGAACATATCTCCAGATAAGAAATCATGTATGCTGGCAGCTGCTTTCTTGCCGTCACTTATCGCTTTCAATAAAGAAGGTTCTCCTGCGACCACGTCTCCGCCTGAAAAGACCCCTTTCATCGAAGCGCGCATCTGGTCGTCTACCATTATGGATCCGTTCGAATAGCATTGGAGTTCATGGATCCGATGGGGCCGCTGACCCATTGAGATTATCACTGAATCGCAGTCTATGAGAAATTCAGAATCTTCTATAGGGACATGTTTCTTCTCCCCGAATTCATCCATCTCTCCGAGCATCATAGGAGTGCATTCTATTCCCTGTACCGCGCCTTCTCCCAATATCTGCTTTGCATATGTCATCATGAGAAGTTCTATCCCTTCTTCCTGTGCATTCACTACTTCACTTCTCTTTGCCGGAAGTTCATCAAACGATCTCTTGAAGAGCATCGTGACATCTGCTCCCATCCTTCTCGCTGTCCTGGCAGCATCCAGGGCGAGATTTCCTCCTCCGATGACCACTGTCTTCTTGTGTTTCTTGAGTGGGGTATGATGACCAGGAAATGAATTTCCTCTCATGAGATTCGTCCTGATCATATACTCATTGGCAGAGTATACTCCATTCAGGTTCTCTCCGGGGATGTCGATGAACTTCGGGATTGACGCACCGACACCCACAAATACTGCATCATAGGTATCTCTCATCTCTTCAAGGGAGAATGATTTGCCGAGGATTGAATTCTTTTGGATCTTGACTCCGAGATGTTCAAGATAAGTAAATTCCGCGTTCACGACGTCTCTCGACATACGGAATTCAGGTATCCCGAATCTGAGCACTCCTCCTGGAAGGTGCATAGCTTCGAACATGGTGATGGTGTAGCCATATGGGGCCAGTATGCCTGCAACAGTCATCCCAGCAGGTCCGCTGCCGATGATCGCTATAGTCTTCTTGTTTTTCTTGGGTTTCTTCAGTGTAGTTTGGGAAAGTGCCTCTTTTTCTGCGCAGAACCGCTCAAGAAGTCTGATAGAGATAGCATTCTCTCCTTGTATGCATGCTGCTTCGCAGAGGTTCTCATTATGGCAGATTCTTCCGCACACAGAAGGGAGAGGGTTTTGCTCTTTGATTTTCTTGACAGCTGAGAAAGGGCTGTCTTCTTTGATCTCTTTTATGAAAGAAGGGATATCTATACCGAGAGGGCAGCCTTTGACGCAAGTAGGATTCTTGCATTGAAGACAGCGTTCTGCTTCCTTCTTCGCATCCTGTTCAGTAAATCCTTTTCCGACCTCATCGAAATTATTTAACCTCCTGAACCGATGTTGCTTCTTTTCTTCAACCCTCATTCTTCACGATGTCATTCTTCTTGAAAAAGTCTGATTCTGAGAACATTTTCTTGCAGGACATGCATTGGAGGACTCTTTGACCATCAGGATTAGGATATCCTGAATCAGTAAATTTCTTCGAACCGCATTTCCAGCATTCGAATTGCACATGTTCTAATCTGAAGAACTTCTTGCATTCCTTACAAAATAAGAGGTTATTCTCAAAACCAGCCAGCTTATGCTGGGGGGCATCACAATATGGACAAAAATTGACTTCTACCATGTTATCCTCCGCATTTGCATTTTTTTGATGCATGGGCTTCCTCATCGCAGAACATGGTGGTCCTGCGGATGATCTCATCCCAATCTATCTCATGAGCGTCGAATTCTGGCCCATCTAAGCAGACAAATTTTTGCTTTTCCTTCACTTTTACTCTACAGCTTCCACACAGCCCGATTCCATCGACCATCAATGTAGATAATGCCACTCTTGTCTTCACCATCCTCCAGGTCACTTTAGACACATTCTTCATCATAGGTAAAGGACCGTTCGCATATACCATATCCAGCCTGCGCCTCATTATCATCCCGAGGACATCGACTGCTGTACCCCGCCTGCCTGCGCTGCCGTCTTCTGTAGCGATCAATACCTTATTCGATTCTTTACGTATCTTGTCCACCCAGAACAGGTTGTCTTTGGATTTTGCGCCGATGATGGTGATAAGGTTATTTCCTTTCTGGTTCAGCGCTTTAAGTAGAGGATAGATTCCTGCGATGCCTACTCCTCCTGCGACGAAACAGAGATTCCCTGCACCTTCGAGAGGGCTGGGACAGCCTAGAGGGCCTGCGATATCATGTATATGTGATCCTTTTCTGAGGTTAGAGAGCGCTTTTGTGGAGAATCCGACGACTTTGAATACTAATGTTATATTGGTCTTTGTAGAATTTACGATGGTAAATGGTATGCGTTCTCCATTATCAGATAGTCGTACCATGACGAATTGACCAGGTCTTGCGTTCTTGGCTATTCCCGGGCACCTAAGGTCTATTTCAAATGTGTTCTCTGCTATCTTCTGTTTCTTTTTGATGATATTCTCCATTTTATTTTTCTGCGAATGTTCTCTTCTTTATGTCTATGAAGATGCTCTGTGCTGCGATTGCGCCCTCTGCTTCTGCAGCGACGATCTGTCTCATGTCATTGCATCCTGTGGAGATGTCTCCTGCTGCGTAAATCCCTTTTATATTCGTTTCCTGAGCAGGATTGACGATGATAAACCCTTTATCATTTACCTTCAAACCGTTATCGTTTACGAGAACTTTTGATGGGATGCTGCCTATCTCGATGAACAGGCCATCTAATTTAAGATCCGTCCCTGTGTCGAATGTGACGGACTCGACCATCCCTGATCCTTTGATCTCAGTCACATTAGTATTGGGGATTATCTCTATCTTGTCGTTCTTCTCGAGATGCTCTACCCACGCAGGCTCTGCACGAATCTTTGCCTTCCGATAGATTATATAGACCTTTTTCGCGTGCTGTGAGAGGATATCAGCTGCGACTGCTGCAGAGTCATTTCCTCCTACTACCCCTACAGTCTTATCTCTGAAAAAAGCCGCATCGCAGGTCGCACAATAACTCACTCCTTTGCCTAGAAATTCATCT
>JAUUYB010000088.1 GCA_030590605.1 Candidatus Woesearchaeota archaeon | reverse complement strand
AGAGCGATCCCTTCCTGAGCGATTGGATCATCTATGGTCTTTCCCCATAGCGAAAACGCATAAGTGTAATAATCAAGCTGCTCGAGCCCCATATCATATCCTTCCTGGTTCCATCCAGTGACTCCCATAAAATCCTCTTCTATGCTGATTGCGATCCTGCCATTTTGGATGTCAGTCGGTCCGTCATTTATTACTGTAAGCCCGACCAGGAATCTATCTTCTTCGTATACTTCAGGAGGGGGGGTCTCATCGATGAAAGATATCAGGAGTCCGTTCGTCCCTTTATATATTTCAGGGACAGAGATATCTCCCCCGCACCCAAGAGATAAGATAAATATTGACAGGAGTAGTATATGGATAATCTTCATTCTTCTTCCTCCCCATATGTATCGGAGACGACATCCGCATCATTATCTTCTGTAGTGTTTGTAGTAGTCGTTGTAGTAGTCGTTGCAGGTTTAGCTATCCCTGTAGTAGAATCATAAAGTGTTGAATTCTTGATTGAGACAGAAAGATCCTTTGTGATCTGATAACCATAATCCACTTCGACTTGGAAGAATCTGGTAGCTACTGGAACCGACCCGAGTATGCCGTCGACATCATTGAATTCTATAGGACACCTGAAAGTCCTGTACGGCTCGAATTTGGTCACGGAGGCAGGTTCTCGCATGGTATAGACATGGGACTCTCCATCCTGAGATTCTGTGAAGAGTACGCCGTTGCAATTGGCATCTACTATCTCCATGGTCCCTGGCATCCTGACTGTCATGCTGTTGATATGGGTTATCTTTCCGTCCCACCTTTTCTGCATCGAGATGCCTAGTGTTGCAGGTTGATTGTTGGAAGAGTCAAGCTTGACCGGCTGATTGGTGAAACCCATCCCTACCATGATCGGTCCGTCTGTGTATGTAGCAGTTGGATTCTTGTCCCTGATACCATATTGCTCGAGGATATCGACGTCGTTCCTGGCAAGCGCCTGTGCTTTTTCCTTATCGACGAAATATGCTTTCTGCTTCGCGTTGGTAGTGAAATCGAAATCGACTGTGATAGAGACCGTGTGAGACCCTGCAGGAAGTTTTCCTGCATTGAAACTGCAGTCAATATCATGCTTATCTTTCCTATCGACATCTATCTCTGTCGGTATGACTGAATCTGAAGGGATATTCTTCTTAGGATCGATGTTGCCTACATCCCTATCCCCAAGACAGCTGATTACCATATGTATCGGGTCGTCAAGGGTAGAAGCTTCTATCTGTGCCCAGACTGTAAGAGGTTCATCATCATAGATGTCTGAATGAGTGGTCTTCATCTCCTTATAATAGACTCCGAGCCGGGTTTCTGCATCTGGGTCTTTTTGTCCGGCGTATAGGGCTCCGCCTGTGGCATAGTCGACTCTGTCGAGTACCCAGGTCTCTACGTCCTCATACCCCTTCCCTATCCATTCATACACGATTTTCGTCGAGTCTCTCGACATCTCCCAGAACAGGACAAGACCTGCCTTGGTATCGACTCCCTGAATCGGCTCAAGGAGGAGTGACCCTTCAGAAAGTCCCTTGATCCCCCAACCAAGAAAGATCATCACGATTGCAAATATATACATTTTCTCGACCCTCTGCAATAATGGGGTCATTGGATCCAGGAAGACAAAATATAGTATATAAGGATTAAAAGCAGAGATAAGTATGAGCTTCACAGTCGAACTGGCAAAGGATACTGGAATCTTATAGAATATTACTGGCCAATACCAGGTCAGGGCTGCAATAGCAAAAGATTTAGCCAACCCTACAAGGCTAGCACGTGATAATAAAGGCGAATCTCCCTTGAAGACCATCAACCAACCGAATGTACCTAACATGAGGAAGAATACAGTCGCCCTGTTACGATAACCAAGAGTGGCCTGAGACCAGGAAAGTAAGACTGCGACACCGACGAAAAGATTGATTTTCCATCCTTCTGTAGGCCTCCCGACAGCGTTCCATCCTAATTTCCCCGCGCCCATAGCAAGATTGCCTCCTGCCCTAAGACCCTCGCTCATCCCTTTCTTCATTCCCGCAGCAATCTGTTTCGATTCACCATCACCACCGGATTTTTGTGCCTTTAATTTCTCTAATGTAATCTGTTTTGATAGAAGCTCATTTTGTTGGGCGAGCATAGCAGATTGATTATCAGCTGCAGAAACAGATTTAGATTCTTTCTCCTCCTTTGCTGCGGGTTCGACCCATAACTTATCACCCATTCTTTACCTCAAGAACTCAATCGAAATAGACCTTGATCTCTTTGATTTCAAGTTCGGATTTCGGAATCAGTTTTATTGAATTGGTATCAGGCTCGACAAATGCGTCTATGTTCTTCATCCATTTGGATTCTCTCGTGTCGAATCCTGTCTCGTGGTTATTTATCCACATTTTCGCTTCCTTATCGTTCCCTCGCTCCGTGAACTCGAACTCGAGTATGATTGAGTAATCTTTACGCAACCTGTCTTCTGTCTGGTCATTGCTGACATCATCGCAGTCAGGATCGCTTCCTTCTCCTTGGTATCCTGTAGGACAGTTTCTGCAGTTGTTCTGAGAGACTTCAGATACGCATGCGAAAGCCGCTCCAGTGATAGGTAGATCCTCACACCAATACTGGTCTCCAGAGAGATCAAAACAGCAATCTTTATCATAATAAGTGACGCATCCTGCAGGGCATTCTCCATCATTGTCATCTCCGCAAAGGTCTTCACAATCATCAGCCGCTCTTCCTCTATCATCTTCGTATCCTGATGGGCACCTTTCACACATTGCGCCAGTCACGAATCCGACGCATCGGTCATCCTCTATAGAAGTAGGCACATCACACCAATAAGAATCTGAATATTCCTCCTGACAGCAATCATAATCGATATCTTCATCGCAGTCGTCAGGGCACTTGCCATCATAGTCTCCACACCTGATTTCTGTGGATTTCTTGGAATAGAACAAGTCTTCATCAAGCTCGAAATAATAGGTTGGATGGACAGGTTCCTCAAGCTTTGTGTTGACTGATATCTGGTCGATTAAGTATGACCCGTCATCTGTCGTGAACTTAAGCGAGTTCTTGCCGATATTTAGGACATTAGGTGATAGGTGATAAGTGTTGAGGATCCCGCAATCAGGAATACCGGAAAATACCTGGACTCCGTTCAGGAATACATCTAGATATCCTGCCTCGCTTATCCTGCAATCAGGATTGAACTTAAGGGATGCAGCGTCGATATTTTCTCCTTCCTCTTCTGTTATATAGAAATAATTACGTGCTTCAGTCCTGCTCACATCGTAGATGGAAGCGGTGATCTTGAGGTTCTCGATAGAGTATTCATTTGTCGTCCAGAATTCCATCCCGACGTCAGATACTCTGAATTCTAACGTATTCTGTCCTTCTTTTAGTATGCTTGGGGAGAGCTCGATCGGTTCGATGTTTAGTTGTGACGGCTCGAAATTGTATATCTCGTTTCCATTGAGCTGTATGATAAGCCTTCCTTTCTTTTTGGCCATGACAAGTGAGAGAAGGACGTTCTCGGTGTTGTCAAGATCATCGATCTCGAAGGTATAATTCCTTGTCTGCTTATCGAACCACCCGTTCCTGACATAGAAATTGCTTATTGTCGTAAGGACTGAATCAGAAGATGTCTTCTTGATTGTGAATGAAGGGAGAGTGTACTCATATTCATCAAGAGCCTGCCAGTCTATCAGTCCAGGACTCACGATCAGGATAGGTTCTGATGTATCCACATCTATAGTATCATCATCTTCTCCGCTGGTGCTTCCGCTGGAACTGCTTCCGCCAGGGTTATATGGTTCACCGAGAAGTGCAGCACGATCTTCTGGAGGAAGGAATAGGATATAAAAGACGATTAGAAGGGCGATTATTCCAATGACAAGGGCAGCTGCCGATCCGGAAGGTTGTGCTTTCTTGTTCAAGGGATTCACCACAAAAAACTTAAAGAGACGAATTATTCTCGTCACTAGGTTATTGAGAAAACCGATTCCACAATATATAAATGTTGCGGTGTTGACACAAATCTATAACGCGAAACGCTTTTTTGACGAAGTGAGGAATATCCTAAGGGTCTCAAACAAGAGGTTGACACTCACGAGGGAAAAAAGTGGGGTGATTTGGGTCAACACCGCCAAAGCGAGATAATAGTTTATAAGGAGATTAATCAATAGAAACAAGATGAAACGTATCTCAAAGGAAAAAGGCTGTATGAAACTTCAGGTAGAAAACCTCGAAGACCTCTGGTACCTTAGCCAGGTCATAGATCCAGGGGATTTAGTTAGTGGTAAGACTACTAGGAAGATAAAGATAGGCGGTGAATTGGACCGGAACCAAAGAGTCGTAAAAAAGACAGTGTATATCGAAGTCCAAGTCGAGAAGACTGATTTTTCAAGGGGTTCAGATCTCCTCCGGGTGAGCGGTACGATTACGAAAGGGCCGGAAGATGTCGCACTCGGTAGCTATCACACGATCAATGTTGAAGAATTCTCCACGATCAAGTTGACGAAGGAGAAATGGCTCAAATTTCAATCAGACATGATAAAAGAAGCGACTGACACAAAAGTCGCACACATCTTGCTTGTAGTGATGGACAGAGAAGAGGTCTACTTCGCCAAACTTAAGAAATACGGTTATGAATTCCTGTCTTCGATAAAGGGAAGTGTCCAGAAGAAGGGTGTAGAAGAGAAAATAAAAGGCGGTTTCTATAAAGAGATCCTCGCTCAGATCCAGGAGTATGACAAGAGGAACAGTCTCGCAAACATCGTTATCGCAAGCCCATCGTTCTGGAAAGAGGACCTGCTGAAAGTGATAAATGATCAGGATATGCGGGGGAGAATTACTCTTGCGACCTGCAGCAGTGTAGGGAAGACCGCATTCGATGAACTGCTCAGGAGAGATGAAGTGAAATCTGCTCTCAAACAGGACAAGATCACAAAAGAGATCCATCTGGTTGAAGAGCTTCTCAAGAGGATTTCTGTTCAAGGGAACGCAGTGTATGGAGAAAAAGAGACTATCCAGGCAGGGACAGCTGGAGCGATTGAAAAATTGCTTCTGACAGACACATTCATCCATAAAAAAAGAGAGGAAGGAGACTATCAACAGATCGAAACCCTCATGAAGACTGTCGATACGATGGATGGTGAGATTGCTATAATCTCAGGTGATCATGAAGGCGGCAAGAAACTGGGTGGGATCGGTGGAATCGCCGGACTCACGAGATACAGGATCTAATTCTCATAGTTTTTGAAACCGCTTGACCTCATGACGTCTCTATCAGACGTTATCAACAATCCTT
>JAUUYB010000163.1 GCA_030590605.1 Candidatus Woesearchaeota archaeon | reverse complement strand
TGAAGGCTTACCAATCGTAAATCTAAATTCAAACACTTTCCATTCGTCATTTGTACCGAATATCTCTAGCTTTAACTTGTAATTACCGAATCTGATCTTGTTCTCAGGAACCCTAAACTCCTCTACCCCCCATAACTTCGTCTTATCAATATTTAGGTCCACAACACGATCCTCGGGTTTCCCATCGGTCTCTAGGATGATGTACCCATCCACTCCGTTCATATACCTGACCTTACCCACAAGATCCCCAGGGCCTCCTGCCTGTCCGTCCTGTTGAACAGGTGCGCCACCTATCTGTACCTCGAGTATCTCAGCAAAAGTATCTCCTGTGGTTGAGATATCCTTGGGAGTATCTGAAGAAAAATTAAGCGGGACATCCAACTCTACCTCTACAGAAGGATTGCCCGCATTCAAAGGGACAACTTTTTTTGTGCCCAATACATCAAGCTCATATCTGCCCTCTTCGAGATCAGTTATCTCGAATCTTCCCTCTGTGTCAGTCTTCACCATCTAAGGCACCTTCCTGATATTGACATCAACATTCTGGAGATAACCTGCAGTTCCCCAACCTCCTTGTTGGACCGCCCGTATCCTTCCCCGTATAATCAGTTTCTTATCTACGAAGAAGTTCCCGAGCTTGTACATCTTCCTTTCCCTAAAAGTCTCTGCAAAAACCGTATACTCTTTACCTGGTGTGACTGTCATGCCTGGTCTTGCTGAGATGAGGACAGCTATATTATCGAACTCGACAACATCATCCGGATTCCCTTTGTTAGGCTCTGAATAGGTCGCATAGAACACCTTGAGATCTTTGCTTTCTGCATTCCCCTCCATCACCTTGAACATGCAAGGATTGATTATGTAATCAGCCTCTTCGACCATCCTTTTCACAGGACCATCTATAGTAACTGATGCCAGGAAATTATTCCTGAGACGTTTCTGCCAGGGTATCCATCCTCCCCTTCCACTCAGACCCCTCCTGATAGGTATGACAGTCCCTTTCTGCCTGAAGAAATCATAAAGTGTATTCATAACTCTTCTGCCAGACAGGTGCATGTTCATAGGCA
The DNA here is from genome assembly GCA_030590605.1 of Candidatus Woesearchaeota archaeon. Classification (GTDB taxonomy): domain Archaea; phylum Nanobdellota; class Nanobdellia; order Woesearchaeales; family JAUUYB01; genus JAUUYB01. The sequence goes on along the minus strand of JAUUYB010000163.1, from coordinate 604 downwards.
CTGCAGCGATACCTGCTCCGACTCCTGCTCCAGTCGCCCCTAGAGTCCACCAGGATAAGACTACATCCTTCCATGAAGATGTCAGAGTGGCCATGATCTTCCCGAATCCGGTCGTATATAACATCGCAATCAGTATCCCTAAACCTTTAGCACCAAGTGCAGTAGCTGCTCCAGCACCTGCTCCGAACGCTACAACATTGATAAGCTTCCCCCGTTTTATGTAAGAAAGATTTGAGCCTGAGAACCTTATGATAGATGCAGGGATCGCTGCGTTCACAGTATCAGGATTGACCTGAGTGACCTTTAGGATGTCTCTGCTGTTGATTACCTTGATCGTCTTTTCAGTATAACCATAACTGTTTGCGTTCTTCAGCACAAGACTATATTTCCCTACTGAAAGCGGAGATTTCTGTTTAAGGATTATCGAATTTTCTGCTTGTGTCCCTCCATCTATCCCTAACTCAATCACACCTTTATCCATCTGAGGCACGCCTTTCCTATTTGCAGGAGCGAGGCCTGCCCAGATCACCTCTTTAAGATAGCTTCCAATAACATTGAACTCATGTATCTCATCATGTACCATATAACTATCAAAGAGAATAAT
>JAUUYB010000086.1 GCA_030590605.1 Candidatus Woesearchaeota archaeon | reverse complement strand
TTTTGGGGTTGACGCAGTGCTCCTCAACCGCGCGCCAGAGAGCAAATACAAAGGGATGAAAGTCGTGACTGCAGAAGGAAATGAAGTAGGAGTAGTAAGAAAGATAGCCAAATCAGGCACCCGCATAACCGAATTCATAGTGGAACACCACAAATCCACGTTCAAAAGAGAAGAGTTCACCATCCAGGTCGGACAGGTCCGCGAGATAGGCGAACGTATAATCCTGAAAGAAGGGTATAAATTAAATTAGCTCACTCAAGGTTAGTGTGCTTCTTCTTCATATATTTTTCATCAATACTCTCTTCCTTTATGAGGAGCGCGATGATGGTATCCAAGAATATCGAACACGAAAGCTCGAAAAGAGTACCCATAGGCGTCAGATCGAGATGTTCTCCTTCAACCTGCCTATCAAGGTAATCTATCTCATCATCTTCAGTCTTCACACGCCCCTTGATCCTCACAACGAGATCGGATAACTCTGCCAGATCGCTCTTAGTATCAGAAGTGAGAGCCAGAAGAGTAGCCTTGTTCTTCTTAGCGGTCTTAGCTATCGATATCACAGAAGAGGTCTTGCCAGAACCTGAAATAGTCACCAGGACATCGCCGTCCTTGATCGGCGGAGAAGTGATCTCTCCTACATAGAACACACGTTTTCCGCAGTGCATGAGCCGCATCGCGAACGCACGTCCTGCAAGCCCGCTCCTGCCCATACCGAATATGAAGACCCTGTCAGCCTTCATGATCTTGTTCAGGAACGCTTTTGCGTCTTCCGGAGGTACCTGAGAAAGGATAGTCTCAAGCTTCTTCAATATATCCCTGCTGATCTTCCCGACAGTCATGGCAAAGCCTCTTTGATGGCCTTAGCAGCAGCTGCAGGATCTGCAGCTCCTGTGATCGCTCCTCCTACGACAACTACATCAGGTCCTACGTCAGCGAGCTTGCCGACAGTGTCCACGTCGATCCCTCCAGCGACGATTATAGGGATGCTCACTGCAGAAGATACTGCTTTCAAGTCCTCTAAAGGTCCCTGACCTTCGTTCTGCTGATCGATACCTGAATGGACACCTACATAGTCAGCTCCCCACTCAACAGCCTGCTTCGCACGTCCAGGTTTATCAGAGACATTGATGAGATCTACCATGCATTCCTTTCCTGCAGCCTTAGCGCCTTCGATAGCTCCCTTGATAGTACCGGAAGCTGCCTGTCCGCAGACAGTCACGATATCAGCGCCTGCCTCAATCGCGAAATCCGCCTCGAACTTTCCGACGTCCATAGTCTTGAGGTCAGCCAGGATAATCTTGTCAGGATGCGCTTTCTTGAGATTGGTCACGATACCGATACCCTCTATCTTGATGAGCGGAGTTCCGGCCTCGATTATGTCAACGTACGGTGCTACTTTTTCTGCAATTCCAAGGGCGGTCTGTGCGTCCTTGCAGTCCAATGCTACTTGAAGTCTCATACCTGGAAGGTGTCTGGGCTTGTATTTAAAGATTTTGGGTTGGTCATTACCACAACTTTTTACAAAGCCCATCACGCCGGCTATTATGAAATCCTATCCCTCCGGAAGCTACTATCTTCCTCGCCACCTCTTACATTCATCGATAAGCCTGCGTTCCCGTAGGGAGCCACCCCTCGCGACGGCTCCAATGTGTTTAGCGTGGAAGCTCGGACTGACGATAGTAGCGAGGATTTCATAATAGCCCATCACGCCACAACACTTTTATACTCGTCTTATCGGTATACATGATATGCCCAAAGAGGAGAGGTTCAAAGGACCAAGGCTCACAGATATCATCCCGATCTCTGCTATCCAGAAGACAATCATCGATATAAGCAAGGAGATCGGGCGGACGAGGCAGGAAGTGCTCAAGAACGTCGGCAGCATGAGTCCGAAAGACATCTGGACAGACAAGCGTGCCATGTACCCTAAGATCATAGTCCTGCTCCGTGCGCACCTCGATCAGGTCATACGGCTCATCAGGCTTTCAGTGAGAGATGAGAAAGACATCGAAAAAGAGATCGGGAAGAAGCTCAGTGATGCAGAACGTTCGCTTCTTGAAAGGATCGCTGGAGACGAACGCAAACTCATGAAAGAAGCTCTCGCATATTTCAATTACTGGGTCGCGACAGAGGCCCGAGGAGAACCTCTTGTCGGTCATCAGACATTAATCGTATTCAAGAGCGTAGAACGTGAATTCTTCACAAAGAAAATCAAGGACGTCCTTGACCAGTTCCTGTATGATGACGAGACCCTGGAAAAAGACACTGATTCTTTCCTTCACTCACTCGTCAGGAAAGCGCAATGATTAGTAGTAGCGAGGATTTCATAATAGCCCAATACTAGCAAACATTTAAATATCAAAAGTCCAAGAAAATAGGCATGGAATCTACTCTAATCAGTATCGTTTTCAGATCGACTGCAGTCCTTTCCGGACTCTTCCTTCTCATATTTTCCTTCCTGATCTACAGGAAGACGAGGGAGGCGACCAAGGGATGGTTCTATCTTTCGTTCTTCGGTATCTCCTTATTTTGCTGGTCAGCTTCGGCCATGCTCCTGAAAATCGTTGACCTTCCGGTGTTAAGGCATCTCTCCGGCATAATCTTTCTTATGACGATTGCGTTCTTCCTGGTATATGCCTATAGCAAGCTCGCTGATGACTTCTGGATAGGGAAACCGAAGTGGATCAACGCCAGGAACTCACTCATCGGCGTGGTCGTCGTCCTCATAGTGATATGGGGACTGAACCTCCTCTTCTACCCCCAAGACTTCTCGGATCATCTCCTGGGCAAACTTCTGTCTATAGCTCATCAGACGCTCGCGGTCTCATTCCTTATCGCATGCCTCTCGACATTCTATCTCGGGCTGCGCAGCAAGAACGCGAAATGGTGGACTGCATTCGTCGCCTGCCTGCTCGTCGGGCTCTCTATGAACCTCGGAAGCTACTATGACGGCTGCTGCGGACAGGAAGGGAAGATGATAGATGATGAGATATGTTCAGAATACGACCTGGACTACATGAGGGTATATGATATACCATGCAATGAAGGGATAGTAGGGTTTGCGAGATTCTACCAGCTTGGCATACTCCTCGCTACTATATTCATAGACATATCATTCTTCCTGATCTGGAAAGGACTGGACTAAAAAAATATTAAACAATCAGTTTTTTCACTTTCTTTTTTCTTTGTTGTAAACATCTACAAACTCTTTTAGTCTTTTTATTGTTATAGGGCTTAGGTTATGCTCAATTTTCATGGAATCATTTTTTGCTATATGTAACGGGATTCCGATCAATTCAAAAAAAGAAGTAAATGTCTTATGCTTATTTTTTACAAGAGAAGCAATTTTTTTGCCTTCTTCTGTCAATGTTATTGGAGCATTTTTGACATAATTTATCATTTCCTGCTTGTGTAGAGTCTGAATCATGCTTGTGACAGAAGCTGCGCTTACATTTAGATTATCTGCAATATCTTTAACTCTTGCATATCCTGTCTTTTTTTCTATCTCTGATATCGTCTCAAGATAATCTTCTTGTTTTCTTGTCAGCATAGTTTTTGAATGAGCAGGTTAGTTATAAACCTTATCTAATTTTTTTAGAATATTCTAATAAACTTTAATTGTATTAAAGAAAATAATATATCAGTCTAATGGATCTTCTTTGATATATCAATTATGTTAAAATTGTTCAGGTGATCATCAATAGAATTTATCCATGATTATAAAATAAGGTTTTTGGAGTATGCTTCAGATAAGCTACTGACAAAAAAAGTAATTGTTTATACATGTATTGCCTTAATCTTGTTTCTATTGCTGTTATTTCGGTCAGAAATCCTGTTTTTTTTAGTTGTTCTTTTAATCTCTGCCAAAGTCAATTATTTTCTTCATGCAGCAGGTATCCATATCCATTTAGGTCATGTCACCTTTTTTAATGTCCTTTTCAGCTATAAACTTGGATTTTGGTATGGGTTTATCTTTATTCTTGGAGGTCATGTCATTCCGGAAGTGTTAACCGGACATATAGATATTGAGATGTTCTTATCTTTTTTCATATATACTATTATTGCATTGCTTGTAAGCATTTTTTCATTTGTATCTTTCATTCCTCTGGCAATAACACTTATCATTATTCAAACAGCATCAAGTTTTATTTTTGGGACAATGATGGGCACAAGCATAACTGAACTTCTTACTGAACACGGAACAGAACATATTTTTGTCATGATTTGGTATAATCAATTTGGAGGCATTGTCATGATGCTGTTATCATAAAAGAATTTGCCTGAACAGAGCGATTGACCGTAATTTTAAAAAAAAAAGAAAAAAAAGAATCATTTCTTCTTCAAAAGATAATAGACAATAGCTGTGATGATGTTGAAGAGAACCGCTGCGATAATCCATATCACTTTCTCTCCGGTCTTCATCGATTTCTGTTTTGCCAGAACATCATAGATGACCCATACTGCACAGATTACACCTACGAGCCATAATAGATTTGTTGTCATAGCCATTATTTCACCCCAAAATGAATATCACACTAAAGAGTATATATATTTTACTCAGTTTTGGTGAGGGATAGTGTAAAAAACGAAGGTTTAAATAATTTCGTCAGATGCATCTTGGTTGGTACAATGAGAAAAATAATCGGCATCATCCCACAATACCCTTCCCACTCCAGATATAACATCTACGCGAGGATATCTATGCCTCCAGTAGGGATCATCTCTGTCCTCACCACGCTTTCCAAGGAAAATCAAGTATTTGCAGTGGATGAGAATAATTATGGCGGGCCACTCAAAGACTGCATGCCTGATCATTCATACCTTCAAAGAGAATCTCCAGCAGACATGGCGCTATTCTACGGAGGCATGAGCAACTCCATCCCCAGACTATTCGAACTCGCGAAAGAATATAAACGATTCGGATGTATCACGATTGCAGGCGGAAGCCATGTGGATGCAGAACCAGAAGAGGCGCTTCGATCCGGGATAGACATCGTAGTGCATGGAGAAGGAGAAGAGACGATGAAAGAGATCCTTGCAGCTGAATCATACAGCCAAGTCAAAGGGATCAGCTTCCTCGAAGACGGAAAAGTCGTATTCACAGGGAAACGAGAACCTCTGAAACACCTGGATATCCTGCCTGACCCAGACCTTACACTTATCAGATACCTAAAGAAGAAATGGAAATTCTTCGTTTGATAATGATACAATCAAAAAATTAGAAAGCCTTGGTGCTTCAATCATATACAACTCTGGTATTAAAAAGCTTTATGGTAAAGAAGATGTTTTAACCCATGTTGAATATATTGAACTTGATACTGGTAAAAGGCATACTATTGATGCAGACAGCTTGATAATCGGCTCAGGTCGATTCCCTG
>JAUUYB010000106.1 GCA_030590605.1 Candidatus Woesearchaeota archaeon | reverse complement strand
GAGCATATTATTGTGCGCGGGGGATCCATATCCTGTAGCCTCATCTACATCAAAAGGCGAAAGATCATCGGTATAGAATGTATAATCACCAATGAGTTGCAAATTGAAATACAGATTCATTCCCGGGATAGTAAAATCCAATCCAGGAAGGTAGACTATCCTGTTGTTGTATACAGTCGGATCATCACCGTTTAGATCCTTGGTTAGCCAGTATCCGGCTTCGAACCAGAGTGTTAGGATACCCATCGAGACACCCCCCTCAAATCCAAAGAGGTGGGCCCGGTCATAGGATAGGATATTGTTGTAACTAGCCGGATCAAGCGGATCACCGCCTACATAGACAGGCGTCAAACCAGGATCGGGAAGATACCCATAATAGTACTGCATTCCAAGATCGAAACGATTAAAAGTCCCCGTCAGTCGGAGTGCAGTCTGACTGTACTCAAGCGTTTTTGTATCTGGTACCACAAGATTAGGGATATTCTCCATCCCGGTGGCCCACCGTCCATTTTGAGCCATGATATGGGAAGAGAAAAATGGTTTATAGGCAATCTCCAAAAGCCCGGATTCCATAATATAAATATTCATCTTGAGCAATTCGCCAGCTTTTTTCAGACTGATGATGTCCTGTGAATAGCCATCTGACAGGTCCCAGTAACTAAGGGGATCAAGAACATGGATACCATCAGCACTGCCCCATTCAACCTTCATTAAACCCGCTTCCAGGTATCCGAAGGAGAAAAAAGAGCGCAAATAGAGTTCACAAATGATATCTGTGTATAAAGTATTAGGTGCGGCCAGCCACTTCTGAGGAGAGAGCTCAAGGCTGATGATTCCCTCTACATCTCCTTCGTGTATTTTCAGATTCACTTCCGCCTCAGGCCTCGCCAAAACTTCATTATCTAGAACCTGAGCGCCATCAAAAAAATAGTTTAGATTGGTTGATAAAGAGCCGGATATTTCGACGTTTGAGCCTGAGGCAGCATCTTCAAAAATATCCCCAAACGGATCCTGGGCTAATACATTATGCATCGGCAGGATAAATGCGAAAATGATAATCAGCAAATGTCTCACTAGTTAACCCTCCCCGTCCTAAGGAAATTTGTAGTGAAGTAACCAGGATTCATTGGAATATTATATTTGACCTGAACGGTGGTCAGAATTGTTTTGTGTCCGGAACTGTGGGTGGTCATAGTGACCTTTAGCGGTGTCCAGATCTCGTCGACATGAGAAATATTCTCAAACACAGCAGTTCTGTCCAGCTCCTTGGATTGCTTATTGTAGAACTCTACCTTCAAGGGAAGAAACCATTCTTTGTCTATCCAGCTGATTAGTTTGCTGCGGGACGCTGATTCCGGGTCCAGAGGGATTGATTCAACGACATAGCAAGCTCTCCCACCATAAGTATCTTCCCTCAAAAAGGCATGACTGTCAGAATCAGCTTGCATGTCTGACATATCTCCATAAGTGAAATCCGAACCCATAAAGGACGCATCATGATCTGAAGCTGCAATCCTTTTGATCTTTCTCATGGAGGGAAGATATATCCACTGATCGTCGCTACTGTCATTGTTCTCTATCGTAAGGAAACGTGTATTCTTAATACTAGCGGGTGACATAAACACTACAATAGTTCGATTCTGCCCGGTATTATCCTGCATCGAGAGGATCTGTAATCGTCGGGTGCTGACAGAGCCACCATCATCAATCAGGTCCATCTGAATATCCATGGCTGCACTCCGTGTATCCTGGACTTCAATACTCTTGTCCATGATCTCCTGGCCGGTTAGTGCCCACAATTCTGATGTCCCAACAAGGATAAGCGAAAATAACAACGCTTTCTTCATACAAATTCACTCCTTTGATCTTTCTTCAAGAAATCTAGTACGCTACTTCAAAGTCTAGCGAGAAACACAATTGTCATCCTTCAACGTAATTTTCGAGAATGCTCTTATTATCCTGCTCCTTCTGTTTGAATAATACTGAAACATCCAGCCGATTAAGGATGGCTGGAATAAGAACAAGACTTGCCATACCGGAGATAATCATGGAGAGGGCAAACATCGCTCCAAAAACTCCTATCGGGATTAGATTCGAAAGCAGCAGAGCAGAAAAACCGATGGCTACGGAAAAAGCATTCATTATAATTGCCCGTCCCGTAGTGCTGTAGAGTGAGAATAATATATCGCTGTGATCCATTTTCAAGGATAGCCGTCGATACGCCACAAGTACATGGATGGCATAGTCAGCTCCAACTCCAATTGCAATAGCCGCGGTAAGAGAAGTGACAGCATCGAGTTTCATATTTCCAACGACAAAAGCTATGATGAGCCCGCCTAAAGAAAAGACGATCGGGATCATGCCGATTAGACCGACTCTTGCGGAGCGAAAAATCACCGTGATAATGAGCCATACAAGAAAGAGAGCCCCTGAAATTGAGAGAATTTGCGAATTAATTATAAGCTTATCCAGAATGTAATAGATAGTAGAACTACCCGCAACGGAGTAATCCCATTTTGAGGGAATCTCTCTGTCCCAGAACGTATGAACATGTGCCAGGACATCACTCAGGGTTTCCTTTTCCTCATCATTGAGTTGGATTGTTATTAGTGTTTTATTGGGCTCAAGGTCATCATTAATCACCATTCCCAATTCTCCAGCAGTGAGTATCAGATACTGAGAAAGAAGAGCATTGAGTTCTTCTTCTGTTTCCAGCCCGTATTTTGCCGGATCTTGAGGAATTTCATCATATGCAGCGCCTGCATAATTGTTTATTTTGTAGAAACCCTGAATCAACTCATCGGCTGAGGGATCTAGAGCTTGCGTATTCAGGAGAGCTTCCTTAAGCAAATCAGCTATCTGTACATAAGATAGTCGACTGTCGTTCTCGTCATTCTCGCCATCCTCTTCAAGGAAATCATTTTCGTCTGTGAAAACAACGTCTTCGAAGCTAAATGTCGCCTGACCATGGGTAGAATCACTAAAGAAATCAATAGCCACATACTCAGAGTTGCTACTCTCAAACGGAATGGAATCGAAGTTCATTACTTTATTCATTTGTTTTATATATTGCGAAAGAGATTGTATGGCGGTAACGGAATGACTCTTATCTTTTAGATAGGATGTAAATTTATCGATCTTGCCGACAAATTTAAAATCTACGATATCTCCCCTCTCGGGACTTTCAATGAGAATATTTACAACGCCAGTGCCGTTCATTCTCGTATTCATCCTCTCATAATCCTGGAAGATTTTCGAATTGACCTTGAAAAAGTTAATCATGTTCATCCCTGTTTGCAGGTGTGATATTTGATAACCCGCGAGCAAAAAGAAAACAGTAGTCAATACCATAAGAAATCCAGATTTCGTATCCACAAGCCATTTTAGAAATCGAAAAAAATCGCCTCTCTTGAAACCTGTCAGCTTTGTGTCCGTATTGATTTCTGGAGGAGGAGCCCAACCTTTGCTGAAGCGGAGGCGAATCATAGGAGGCATGATGATAAATACAACAAAAAGAGAAACAGCGACCCCGATAGTGCAAAGAAGGCCGAATTCCCTCAATGGACCAAGGGGGCTGGTAAGAAAAGAAAGGAATCCAACACCTGTTGTCAACCCAGCAAGAAGAACAGATAGACGTACTTCGCTGATTGATCGTTTCAGAATTCTTGATACCTCAGAAAAATCTGTAAACCTCTTGTTTTGCAAGAGGTCTTCGTAAAAATGAGAGAGTATGTGGATGGAATAGGCACTCCCCACGACTAGAATCAAAATTGGGACTAGAAAAGAAATTAAAGTGATCTGTATGTCAAGAATTGCCATGCCGGCCATTATCCAGGCGACGGAAATGATCAGAGGGATAAAAGGAAGGATTACCCCTTCCCACCGCCGGAAAGAGATAAAAAGGACGAACAGCACGAGTATGGCCACGAGGGGTAATATGAGAAGAAGATCTTTCGCAACATAGTTCTTGATTTCTTCTTCCATAACAGCCCGTCCGGCGATAGACAGATTCCAGCGAGAGTCCTCGTATTCATGAACAAGGCCCTTCACTTGATTGAACAGTTTGTTCCGTTCATCTGGTGAGATATCCTCATCATATCTGACAATAATCTGAGCGAGCCTACTGTCTTTGGAGATCACCGTACCAATATAAATATCTCTCCAATTCAAGATCCGCTCTCTTAGCTTTCTGATATCTATATTTTCTGCAAGGTCCGATATTAAAGGAACTATGCTTATCCCTGCTTCTGAGCTCTCAATGTAATCCACGTTGACGGGAGAAATGACTTCTGACACAAGCGGAAGAGTTTCTAACTCAGCTGTTATCTCTATCAGCACCAGGAGATACTCCTCAAGTAGGATAGTTTCATCATTCACTTCCATACTAACCAGAAGTGGATCAATGCCACCAAACTCATCCTCAATGAGTTCGTTGATTATGTTTACTTCCTCTCCTTCCGGCATGAATGCCTTTATTGAACTGTCGATTTCGAGCTT
>JAUUYB010000016.1 GCA_030590605.1 Candidatus Woesearchaeota archaeon | reverse complement strand
CCCCTTTTTCAACCATATCGTATTCATCCCTATCTGGTTTGAGAGCGCAATCTCTTTCCTGACCCGATCACCGATTGACCACGCATCTTTGTTATCTACCTGAAATCTGCTCAAGCATTCACGAAAATCCGCCGCCTTTTTTTCTTCTGTAATCCTGATATGCCTGAAATATTTCCTTATGCCTAATCTATCGATCAGTTTGATTCTCTTTTCGTCTCCTTTGCCGATCAAAGCAAGAATATGGGAATCACTGTAAACTTCGAGAAAATCCAATGCATCTTCGAATAGCCTGGAGGTATCCGGGTCAAATAATGTCCTATTGAAATCGATAATTATCAGTTTTTTCATGATCTTACCCAATGTTTTTAAAATTAGATTTTTAGGGTTTTTAATTAGTCCTGTTTTTGGAGAATCTTGCACTTCAAGGCATGTACTGTTCTCTCTTGATCTCTTCTATCACATGGTGTTCTGACAAGTCGACTGCACCAAAACTTTCGAGATTCTCGGTGAAGATCCTGAGATCTTTCATCGATGGGAAGATGCATTCCAGCAGATAAGAGAACCCTGAATTCACACGGAAGACAGAATTGATCCGTTCATGAGTCTCGAGGAATGAGAGGAACTCCTGGTCTTTTTCTGTCTTCATGAACGAAAGGTAGACATGGATAGCTGACCCGACTTTCGAGAAATCAAGCAGGGAAGTATGCCTGACCAATCCTCTTTTCTCGATCTTCCTGATACGGTCATGCACTGTCGAGATAGGGATGCCTGTCTCTTTGTTCATCTCCTTCAATGTTATCCTACCATTTTTTCGGAGCAAATGCAGGAGAAGCCGATCCTTATCATCAATCATCAATAATGAAAGTTCTCAAGGGTTTACATAGGTTCGTGAGAAAAAAACGAAAGAATTGCGGAAATCCTGAAATTACATGTTTTCCAGGCGTTTGATCCTCTCATGTATCGGCGGATGGGTCGAGAACAGATGTGTGACGAATCCCTTCTTCTTCCGGAACGGAGTAGAGATGAAGAGATGCGCAGTCGCCTTGTTAGCCTTATCCACAAGCGGGTCAGGATCCTTAGATATCTTCCTGAGCGCAGAAGCAAGACCATCAGGATAGCGGGTCAGCTGGGCTCCGGATGCATCAGCGAGATATTCCCTCTGCCTGGAGATGCCCAATTTGATCAGGTAAGCGATAAAAGGTGCAAGGATAGCGAGCGCGAGACCTATGATGATGATGATTGCGTTCCCTCCACTGTTACTGTTACTGCTTCTCCTATGGCCTCCCCAAAGGAAACTCCTGAGCATGAAATCGGAAATCAGAGTCACTACACCCACGAGCACTGCAGCGAGCATCATGATACGGATATCATAGTTCTTGATATGGCTCATCTCATGTGCGATGACGCCTTCGAGTTCCTGACGATTGAGCTTATCCATGAGGCCTGTGGTGACGACGATAGACGCTTTCTCCGGGTTCTTGCCAGTCGCGAAAGCATTCAGGGCAGAGTCATCGATAACATATGCTTTTGGAGGAGGGATGCCAGCTGCAAGAGCAAGCCCCTCGACAGAATGATAAAGATGCGGGAACTCAGATTTCTTCACAGGACGCGCGCCGGTCATCGAGAGGATCATCGAGTCGCCGGACTTGAAGACTATCAAAGTGTAGATGACTCCGAACACGACAGAAAGCCCGACTCCCATATAGATATTGTTCAGATACAGACCAAATGCCGCACCTATGACACCCACTAAGATGAAGAATACAAAAATAAGCAACATCGATCGAAAATTATTCGACCGTATCTGCTGGAAAAGCGTCTTTACCATCCTTAATCGAACTTGACCTTGACGTTCTTCTTCTCAGCAGCTGAAGTCTCGAACATCTCCTCGTCCTTGAAACCTAACATCTTCCCAAACATATTAGTCGGGAAGACCTGGAGCTTGTTGTTGAACTTCATGACTATATCGTTGTAGTGCTGCCGTGCATATGAGATCTTGTTCTCGGTCCCAGTGATCTCCTCCTGGAGCTGCATGAAGTTCTGGTTAGCCTTCAGATCAGGATAAGCTTCTGAGACTGCGAATAAGCTCTTCAGTGTGTCTGAAAGCATGTTCGAAGCCTCTGCTTTCTCATGGACAGTGCCAGCATTCTGAGATGCGGTCCTGGCCTTTGTCACGTCTGTGAAGACCTTTTTTTCGTGCTTAGCATATCCCTTTACTGTCTCTACCAGATTCGGGATGAGATCGAATCTCCTCTTAAGCTGGACATCGATCTGCGCCCATGAGTTCTTGACCTCATTCCTCAGCCTGATGAGGCTGTTGTAGAGGATGATTACGAATACGACAACCACACCTGCGATTATTCCGATTATGAGTCCTGTTGACATTATTATTACCCCCTATGTTATGGTTGAGATGGTGTGTTCCCTTTATTAAGTTTATGGAATAAGGGTTTATTGAATATTTTTTTATGGACTTAGTGTAAGTGTGAGTCAATTCCCCATTAACAATTAACGAAAGATTTTTATATCCACTTTTTCAGTAAGTACAATAGCAGCAACGTGGGGCAGCATATGGAAGAAACTGTTGAATTAGGAGGCCATATTTCTCTGACTGGGTTCGGTACTCTGGAGCCAGGGATGATCGTCGTCGTGAAAAAGATTGTCGGTACTTATGCGAAGAAGTTCTCTGAATCTACGGAAGGATTTGAGGGTCTAGCACTTACCCTGAAATCCGTCCATGAGACAAAGGGATCGCAGAAGTTCGAACTCAATGCGAAAGTGATCGCCAACGGGAAAGCTGTGACCTCCAGCGTAACAGACAGGAACCTTTTCATCATCCTCGATAAGGTCCTTAAGAAAGTGGAAGAGCAGCTATAAAAAAGTCGAGCTTAATATATCCTGATTTATCTGGATAATACAATCTCGACTTTTCTATTCCGGAAACTTTTTCTCAAGAGTTAGTTATTTTGCTAATCTCTTCCTTTTTAAGATTGGGTAGGATGAGCATATCAAACAGGAAAAGTTTCCGTTATAGGTTCAAGAAACTCTTGAATTTATCAAATGCCCTTTTTCTATGCGAGATAGTACTCTTCTCCTCAATCGTCATCTCAGCGAAAGTCTTATCTTTTCCTAATGGTTCGAATACAGAATCCCAAGCGAATCCGTTCTTTCCTCTTGGGTCGACAATGTTTCCTTCTATCTCTCCTCTGAAGATATGGATATCTCCTTTTTCGTCTGCGTAACCGATCATGGCGACGCCTTTCATGCCTTTGTCATCGAATGCTGAAATCATCTTTGGGAGGATACTTATGTCGTTCTTGCTGACCAATGCCTTGATGTATGGACCAGGGAAACCTCCCAATGCGCTGAATTCGACAGAAGTGTCCTCTACGAATAAGGGTTGTTTTATCTGTTTGTATGCGAGAATGGCTTTCTGTCTGACTACGTACTCTGCATCTCCCTGGTATTCCGGGAGATCGATGTCTTTTTGCTCGACAGGCTGGCCCAGAAGGTGCTCTGCTTCCTTGACCTTGTTAGGGTTTCCTGTCACGAAAAGGAGAGTCATCGTTCACCTCGTCCGATCTCTTCATTGCAGATCGACCTGATTTCCTCATCTTCAATCTGGCTGCATGAATCTTCAGCTGATGTCCAGTCTCCATTATCCATGAAAACTCGCGCTTCCTGCAGATTCTCGTAATCTTGAGGAGCATCTATAACAATCCCAGGAGATTCAATGACATAGCTGTTGTTCCACTGATGGAAAGATACGACACCGAAGCACATCATGATAAGCAATACTCCGATTCCGATGTTCTGTACCCTCCTGGTGTCTTTCTTGGTCTTATGATAGGAGTATGAAAATATGCAGGATATCGTGTAGAAATACAAAATGTTCCACAGCCACCCTGAAGGATACGTGTAAAAAGGAGCTACTGCGTTGAAGAGATATGCGAAAATTATCCCTGCCTTGTTTGTAGGATCAGTGACTCCGATATGCGTCAGGTACCAAAGGAGGCTGCCAATCGCCATGAATGTGCAGAATATCATGACTTTTCCGGAAGTGGGACTGAAGAACTTTTTCCAATTCATGTTGACATTATCTGTTCTGCCATTATATATAGATTTCTAAATTACTGCACTTCAAAATACCTGTACTTCACTCTTCTTACATCGTTGTTGAATATCGTTATCTTCAGCGTGTAGAGGCCAGGATCCGCGTCATGCAGGGGGATATAGTATAACCTTGACACGTGGTCATCATTATCGATGTCAAATAAGCGCGATTCTGTATGTGTACCTGTCTCAAGCACAGTGAAAAGGACTTTTAGATCCTCAAGATCAGAAGAACCAGGATTCCCAAGATCCACCAGAACAAGAAGATCCTCATAATCACTCACGACCTCGCTCAACACTCTCGCTTTCTTCACGACAAGCTCGTCAGCTGCAGCTACTGATACCATCATCAGCATAAGAACAATGATCAATACACCCCTCATAAACAACACCTCGTAAATGGACTGGGGTCACAAGAATATATAAGGATTTAGGAGGTAAGAATTATATATTGTAAGCACTGTTCTCAAATGTTACAACAGACCTTTCTCTTCAAGGTCCTTACGTTTGGCTTTCCTGGTATAATCTGCATATCTGTCGTCAGGAGAGAATTTAGCCGGGCGGACAGTGATCGCTTTTTCACCGCATTCGCAGGTCTCATCCATAGTATATTTCCCGCACACAGTGCATCTGAAGATGTGTTCTGCCATCTTATCCAAGTTTCGTGAAAGACCCTTCGCTCTTGTGCTTCTCCATATAAGAAACAGCGATATCCGAGATCTCTTTCATGATCCTCTCGGATTCTTTAGGGTCCTGAGAATTTACAGTGACCAGGTACTTGCCAGCGCCTTTATACCTGATATCATGTTCGCCTACTACCTTATCGGCTTCAGTCAGAGCATTCCTGATTATCTCAACTCCGTCAGGCTCACGGCTCTTCAATAGGAGGTCTCCTTCAAAAGCATATTCCGGCAGCTTGATCCTCTGCTGGATAAGCTCTTCGAAATCCTTTACATGATCTATGCCCAGTTTCGCGAGATCTATCTTGTTCTCGATGAAATCCTCAAACGCATCATAAAGGCTGTCATACTCCTCAAAGACTTTCTTCGTGATCTTCAGGTAATAGACTTTAGGATCGACCTTATACTTCTTGGCGATCTGCTCAAGCATCTTCTCTGCAATCTGCTCTTTCTTGAGGGAATCTATCTTGTTCCTACGCTGGGATTCTGAAACTCTCCTAAGCGTCAGGTCGATATGGCCCTTATCAAGGTCTATCCTCAGCACCTTACAGATGATGACCTTGCTCTCTTTGACATAGTCCCTGATATTCCTTATCCTTCCCGGACTCACTTCAGAGATGTGCAGCATGCCGCTCTTGTGCCTATACTCCTCAAGATTGGCGAAGACAGAATTAGGCAATACTTTAGTAACCCTACAGAGTACGATCTCGTTCTCCTCAGGCATCCCTTCGTTCAGGAAAAACATTTATTCAAGTACCTCTAGGATCCTTGAACGCACCTTGAGCTTTCCTCCGGTAGGTTCAGCGAGCACTTTCCCGCAAACGAGGCATTTTACCTCGGTTGATGCTTTCCCGAAGGTGACTTGCTCATTCTTGCATTTAGGACATCTGATCTTGATAAACTTGCTTGTAGGTTCTTTTACGACTTCCATTAGTATACCTCCCAGTTCAGAAATGTAAGGGGCTTTATAAAGTTTTTCTATACGTCTCGTCGTTAGCCTTTCTGGATGTCAGGATTCAGGAATGTTGAAGGATATTCATAATCAGATAGATAAATCATATCAACCCCTTGTCTTGTTGCGATGTCATGGATATACAATCTGCTTTGGCAATCATACAAAACAATCTCTACAATTATCATAAAGTCGAGCTTAATACCTCTTGATTCATCTGGTGGATACAAGCTCGACAGCTCGACTTTATGATTCCAGAAACTTTCCCTCAAGAGTTAGCGAGTCCGGGAATACTCCACTTGAAAAGTGGGGTAGGACGAGCATATCAGATAGGGAAAGTTTCTGTTATATCGAGTCAAAACATTACCTAGAACAATGTGGGGAAAGAAAGTTGGTACCCAATGAGATCAGAGATCTTGTCGTGCAAAAGAAAGTACTCGGAATCACCGAACAAAATGAAAATGTATATAAACTTTGGTTCGATTACGAAACTGGCAAGGACATAAATATCATAATCAGGATTGTTAACGAAAATAAAATCAAATTCATCACAATATAATAAATCTCGCCATTCGATGGGGAGATTTATGTTGGGGTATATTACCCCTCCCTTTAGGGCGAGATTTATTATTCCAAAAATCCTGATTCAAGAATTTTGGCGAGTCCGGTTAAAACCCCGACCTTGAGGTAGTGGGTTAGGACTCGCAGTAGTCAATCCGGATTTTTGTTATTTCCCAGTGATTCAGAAAGGAGAAAACGAATATGAAACCAACCATCCCTGCAAAAGCGTCTTATGATCTTGAAACAGACATATTCTCTGCTTCTCCTATGAAAAGAGAGTATGTCTCTTCTTTTCAAAAAGGAGAAATCATATTTGATCTAGATGATAAAGGGGAGATTGTGGGTCTTGAATTACTCAATGCGTCCAAACACTTTGGACTCGCCAAGAGATTCCTAAACAAAATCGTCGGAATAAAGATAAAACTTAGCACGAGCGAAGATATCATAAAAATAAAGATATTCGTGAAATCTTTAATCAGAAATTCTGAAAAAACAAGTGCCCTGAATCTTGAAAGAATTAAGCCTGATTTTGTCAATCCTTCTGAAATGACGATTGCAGTGATGTAATCACAATAATATCTCAGGGACCTGTACAGAGACCTTCTCGAAACCGAGAACCTTTCCTTTCTTATCGATAGATTTTGAATGCCAGACCAATTCCTGCATGTCTGCATGGCTCACTGTGATGATAGCAGTATGATCGTCTCCTACCATGACTTTAGAATGATGGATGCCCATCCCGAGCAGGTGGTTCTCGAATTCATCGATCCGCTTCAAGAGATCCAATGTTATCGGGATACCGTAGGGAATCCGATTCCCCAGCCAGGACATAGAATGCAGGTGAGTGATGTCTATACCGATGATCTTCGCCATCTCACGCAGATCATCCATCGTTATAGTCTTCGAGGAAAGCGGGGTCATGATGCTATACTCTTTCACAAGCTTATTGAGTGCATCATGGTCAGGATCAGACACATAACGGGCACCTAAGAGTATGGGATCGTTTGTGTGCTTCTTCACAGCACGGATGATCTCATCCATATAGTAATAATATCTGAATGTGGTATTCGGTTCGATCTTCTGTGTCACGTCTTTTTCCAACTGTATTATCTTATGGACGCATTTCAGACCTTTGACGATATTTTTAGTCTCCATCAATGCATAGGATGGAAAGAAAGGAGAGTCTACTGTAAGGACAATAAGCTTGTTTCCCATGATAGCCTCGCCGATCTTCAACAGGATGATAGATGAAAGCGATCCTGAGAAAGCAAGAGCTGCCCTATCCATATTTTTTAATTTTTCCTTCAATGCCTCAAGCTTCTTCATGATACCATTTATTATCTTATTTATATATAAATGTTAGGAAAGTATTAAATCTGGCAAATGCTTCTTCTCCAGTATGGAAAAGGGATTAGACATGCTCTCACGATTGATAACTGCACAGCCGGTAATCGATAGAAGAGATTTCTTTACCCTCATGGCAGGAATAGCCACCGCTGCATTCGTGAAACCAGCAGCAGCGAAATCCAGACAACGATTGTCAGACCTTCAACTCTATGAGATGAGGTTGCTAGTGCATGATCCTAAGACTGCGGAATCCCAAGAGGCCGCGCTTGAGGATCTAGTCACTCGTTTCACTGAATCGTACGGATTCGATTGCGATGCGTTCCTTCCATATTATTCTGATGATACAAGAGTATTCTATCATGACCTGCTCAAAAGACAGCAGGAGGAAGATATCGACTATGTCATACCTGTTGAAGAACTCAGCAATATCACAGCATGGACCTATAGCGAACCTCACCGTATCGGCTTGGAGGACACACAGGCAATATATGTCCATCCCAGATTTTTTGAATTGAAATCGGAGGATGCGCTGGCGACATTATTCTTCACGCTCAACTCAGCGAATGATACTTATAACGGATTCGAGATAAAGGGGGAACTGATAGATATTGATAGTGTGACAGGGAGTACCAGATACCAGATGCTAGTCATACGGTCGTATTATGAGACACTCAAATTCATAGAAGACCATGATATGAAAGTAACACAAGATGTCAAGGAGTACTTTAGGCATGGGTTCTTGGATATCTATCATGGAATCCAAGCTTTCATCCATCCTGAGACTGATAAGGCCGCTCTCTCTTCACAAGTGAAAGCGTTCGATTATGACTTCGTCGGCAAGATGAAGAATCACCAAAAAAAACTGTTACCTTCCTGGAGGATACTCAAATCACGAGCTTACACTGATCCGCGTATAGAACATGCACTCTACACATATGATGAATCAACAGGACCGATCCTCAAGAAAAAGGTCATACATGAGATGTGAATATTCTAAGGTATTACGATAGTAGCGAGGATTTCATAATAGCCATCATTCTAGCAAGATTTAAATATCATCTCAAACCAGGTGTAAGACATGCGTATGCACTCAACACTCATGTCTGCAATCGGAATAGGACTTGCAGCGGGTCTGATCTTCGGAATCCTTGTCGGTAATCCATTATTAGGTATCCTCTTAGGCGGGCTCCTTGGATTCAAGGGAGGGACGCTTTTCAAGAACAACAGAGGGATTCCGGTACGGCCGAACCGTAAACATCTGACTATATTCCTGAGTATCACCGGGGTATTGTTCATAATATTGTTCTGGTTTTTCAGGCCATGGATACATGATATCATCATCGCATTCTACATCGTTCCTGTAATCACCCTTTTCTTTCTCCTATCAGCCGGACTCTCAGCAGCGCTCTTCTACCGTAAGAGAGAGGTGGCGATGATCATCGGCGGAGTCATGGCTGTCTGTTTCCTACTCCTGATGTTCAATGACGTGCTCATGCAAAAAAGCATAGTCAATACGGAAGAATACAACAAGATCAGCACCCTGCCTGACTCAAGGAACACGCGCCTTCTTCCAATGGCGATAGCGAACAGGTATCTTGAAGACAGCCTGCAGAAATCACGAGAGAAAGTAGGACCGCTTGACCTCATCATACTTAACGGTACACTTGCCTGGACCAGTCCAAGGATACCTGATGGAGGGATCCTATACCTCACTGAGGAAGTCCAGGGAATCCTGGTAGCAGACGCCACTAATACAGACCGCGATACCAGGATAATCACCCAGACCATGAAGGTAGGTGAAGGCATCGGGATCACAGACAATATAGAATGGGTCATTTACAAAGAAGATTACTGGATGAATATCGACGATATATATTACATCGAGAATTCAGGAGATATCTATACAATCGCGAGCATCATCGGATACAGATTCAGTTTCCCTGTGATGGTGCCATATTTCAAAGGAGTATTTATCGTAGATCGCGAAGGTGATACTACCTGGGTCGATGTAAAAGATGTCTCGAAGAATCAGATCCTCCAGGGCAATAAGATATACCCTGAATCACTTGCACGTCTGCAGGTGGATTCATATAAATGTGTGAACGGCTGGATCAATGCAGTCTTCCTGCATAAGGATCAGATAGAGATATCAGATGTCTACGGACAGTCGAACAGACAGCCATTCCTCATGGACACATCAGAAGGCCTGAAATGGATAGTCGCAACAGAGCCATACGGAGAAAGCTATGGCGTATTCAAGATATTCCTGGTAGATGCATTCTCAGGAAAGATAGACCTACTTGAGCTAGATGAAGACCAGACACTTACAGGACCTGTAAGAGTGGTCTCGTATGTCAAGAAACAATTTCCGATGATCGATTGGGCGACATCAAGGGTAGTAGAGCCTCGTCCTTACATCGTGGACGGTAATCTGTTCTGGATGCTCTCTATCACCCCATCAGATTTCGCAGGAGTCTCATACACAGTACTGGTCGATGCAGCCACGAATGAAGTAATTCCATTCCAGGACGATGACAAATTGAATGCATATCTTCTAGGAGAAGAGCCGGTTATCGAAGATGATGAGGAAGGTTCACAAGAAGACTATATTGAAGATAAGACACGGGAAATAATCATCGAGAAGATTGATGATATCGAGAGTGAGCTCGCTGAGCTGCGTAAACTTCTTGCTGAAAGTTGAAGATACTTTTTAGAGCAGATTGTTAGGAAAGATATTTAAATGCTTGAATCCAGAGTGTAGACTAAAAAAGAGGGTTTTGGATTGGGTACGCTTAAGAACATCTTTGAAGGTACTTTATTATTCATAGTTGTACTCTTCACAGGGACGTATAGCATCTCAGTCACAGAGGGCGTCACGCTCTTTGAGGCGTTCTACCACATATTTCTCACAATCACGACGGTCGGCGGACATATCCCAACTTTAACAATCCCTGGAAGGATAATCACCATGGGGTCGGTGTTCTTAGGAATGGGGTCAGTGATCTATATCGGCACGCTCATGGCAAAGACAGTCATAGAGGGCCAGACACGGTTATTTCTTACTGGATTCAGAGGAGGTATCATCAGGATGAAGAAGATGAAGAATCATATAATTGTCTGCGGTTATGGACAGCTCGGTAAATATGTAACCCAGACGCTCAAGCAAGCGAAACACAAGTTCATAATCATAGAAAGAGATCAGGAACGAGCTACCCAGCTCCTAGAAGCTGGACTAGAGATCATACAAGGGGATGCGCTAGAGCCATCTGTCCTTAAGAAGGCTCAGATCGACAATGCGAAAGCTATCATCGGGACTCTTGGGACAGACGCAGATAACATCTACCTCATGATGACTGCATCGGATATCAACCCACAGGTCACGCTTGCAGCAGAGGCGAGAGATGAGAATGCGGTGAAACGGCTCCATAAGATAGGTGCACAGATAGTCGTGCTTCCGAAGATCGTGGGGGGAAGACAGCTAGCGAATGCGGTGATAGAACTCGAAAAGACACAGAATCTCTCCACTATCAGCGAAGGGAAGACGAATTGAATGATTTTAGGCAGGTCATCGGTTATATGGATTGACTCTTTGATCCGTTTTCTTCTCATCTAATTTTCAGAATGGGACTCTCTTTGTATTGTGCTGCCAGCTTATAGATAAAATCAGCTTCTTCATAGATCGCTCTTGTGTCCTTCAGCTTTCCTCTTGCCACCAGGTAGGAGAGACCGTCTTTTATCGCTTCTTTAAGCTTTTTTTCTATATGGATGACTGAACCTTTTTTGTGGACTGGTAGAGATATATTTCCGCTCATTTCGACATCGATGCCGTCGGGGATGCATTGTTCCAGCTCGCGAGGAGCAGCCATGAGAAGACTGTCGGCGTAGTCCTGATAGACCTTTCTCCACCTGGCTATCTTCGGCTCTAAATCCCTGACATCTTCTTCGTATTTCTGGGTCTGGTTCCTGCCATGGAGCTTGGCATAACAGAGAGCTGAATCAGCTTTTTTCCTCACATCTTCCAGCACTGTCTTCCGTATCGGGTTACCGTTTTCCTGAAGGGTATCATCTGGTCGGAATGTGTCTATACCTATAGATACTGTAATCTCTTCAGGTTCGCCATTTGGTCTTATGCACTTCCCGCCTGCATTGCTGGACTCTACTTCCTGCCTGATATATTCAGCAAATCCTTCCGGGTCTGTTCCCACAAACGAGAACGCGAACTCCTCACCGCCCCATCTTGCGACTTCGACCTGTGCCTGCGGTTCGGTCTCAATATACAGTTCTACTGAATCTTTTAGTATATTTCCGATGTTCTTCAGCACGATGTCGCCTTCAGGATGTCCATAGCAGTCATTTATACGTTTGAAGAAATCGATGTCGAGGAGGAGAAAATGATAGTCCTTGTTCGTGTCTATGGAGCTCCTGAGCATACTCTCTGAAACATGCTCCATCGTCTGCCTGTTCGGGAGTCCTGTGAGATGGTCTATGGTCCTTGGTATCTGCCGCCTTTCGTTGATCCCTTTATATTTTCGGTTTGAGAGGTAATCGACAGCTTTCTCTATAGGGGGGATATGGGCGAACTTGTCTATGATGTTTTCGAGTGATAAGGTCATGTTTTTACAGCTTAGAAGGAGGACTATATAAAGCTTTCGTCTCTAAATAGTAGTTAAATTATAGATTTCAGTAAGTCGTGATGTGTCAGGTGGTAGAATTGAATATAAATCAATATATATCATTGATGAATAACAACCAAAAGAATGATAAAAATACTACATATGGATGATAATGAATCTTATAGGCTCCTAGTCGAAGAAGAATTGAGGGAGGAAGGATATCATGTGATCGGATATGATTCTCCACATGAAGGTCTGGAGAAAATCGCAGAAGAAAATCCAGATATGCTACTTCTAGATATCAGATTCCCAAATCACAATGGGCTTGATTTTCTTCATAAATTAAGAGAAGATCATTATAATCTACCAGTGATCTTATTTTCTGCGTATGAGGAATTCAGAGAAGATATGAAATCGATCGCAGCAGATAGTTATGTGACTAAAAGCGATGATCTGACAAGACTGAAATCTGAGATGAATCGTGTGCTGGATCTATAAGACAGAAAGTCAGTCAAGAGGTTGCATGTAATTGCTCTTGCCGATAGAGTAAAATTTCTGGTATTTTTCTCTATCCTTTCCTTCATTGATAAGATTGGTGTGTATATTCATCATATTCCAAACCTTACTTAGGGCTTTTTTAGTTGTTTCTTCTAAAGGAGAATCTTCTGAAGTAGCTGATCTGAGCTCAATCGCTGCCCTTTTCAACCT
>JAUUYB010000098.1 GCA_030590605.1 Candidatus Woesearchaeota archaeon | reverse complement strand
TATTTATCTTAAAAATCGATTCGAGGATACCTATAGCGTTCGCACTGATCTTATTAGCTATAACTCCTTTCTATTTAATCAGAAACTTAGAAGCATTCGCTAACTACCTCGCAACATTAGCATACTTCTTCTTAGTAATCGGTGTGATCAAGCAATTTATAGAATACTTGCGGGAAAAGTAATGATGTTCTAAGATTGTATCTAGGGACAAATTGTCCATAGAAACAGGAAAAAGACAACGAATAACGGGAACATTTATATATAATTAACATTATTTAGTAACTAAATTACTAATTGGTGTTAAAATGAAAGGTATTTCAAAAAAGGAAATCAAAGTCATATCCAGGCTGGAATTTGATAATACCTATTTTTTCACTTCTGGATATATAGACAAATTTTCCGATAATAAGACCCAAAGATATAATATAATCAAGAACCTGATCAGGAAAAAACGGATAGTCAAGCTTAACAGGAATAAGTACTATCTTATCCCGATCAAGGCAAGGACTGGAAACTGGACTGAACACCCTTACCTTGTTGCTGATGAGATCTTTGAGGGTGATGGGTACTTCATCGGTGGCTGGGCTGCTGCCAATTATTGGAGACTTACAGACCAGATCCCTATGAGGTCTGATATCTGGACAACCAAAAGACAAGGCAAGGCTGAAATCCTTGGGATAAAGTTTCAGTTCCACCGTACAACGAATAAACGGGTAGAGGAATCGGTTATCGAGAAGATTGGGGAACATCCTTTCAGAATCCAGAGCAAAGAGAAGACAAAAAAATGGATGACAAAAAGAATGTAAATGACATTCTTGGGGTTGATAAATCTGGCTCTTTATCAACAATCAAGAAAATAACCAAGGACAGGCTAACAGAAGTCGCTTCAATGAGAAGGTTTGCTGAAGTTGTCATGACAAAAGACTATTATGCGACCGTAATCTTATACTTGCTCAGAAAAGTAAAGGGGATATATTTCAAAGGCGGAACCGCACTTCAGAAGATTTACCTGGATTACTCAAGGTTAAGTGAGGACGTTGACTATACAGTCACTGGTGATCTTAAAGAATTGAAAGAAGAGATATCAAAGATAGTGATGGATTCCGGATTCTTTGAGAAAGTAAATGTTGATAAAGATGTTGATGGATTCGCAAGATTAGTCTTTCACTACACAAATCTTGAGAACAATCCAGATACAATTTTTGTTGATTTAAACCAACGGGCTAAACTGTTTGAAAAACCAGGAGTCAGTGATATCCCTCATTTTTATGGTGAAGAGATCCCAAGATTTTCTGTCATGACCCTTTCAAAGAAAGAGATGTTTGCTGAGAAACTTGCAGCAACTATCGGCAGGAACAAACCACGAGACCATTTCGATGTCTATATGCTCATCAAGAACGGCTATAAACTTGATTGTAAATTGGCTGAAAAGAAATGCAAACAAGCGGGCTGTGAATTTGATATAGTGAAGATGTTCAACAAAGCAAAGAAACTTCATACCAGATGGGAAGAGGATATGCTCCCCCTCCTCGCAAATGAAGTGGAATTCAAGGAAGTGATTCAAACTTTAGCCAAATCCTTCGATCTTAAATCTCATAAATAGTTTAGCCCGATTCTATCCTTAATTACGGCATATCCGCCATAATTAAAACCAGGACTATGGATCTTCTCCCAGATTATCAAGACAACCTTCCTGAATATTATTCCTATATCGGATTTGGCATATACTTCCTTGCAATCTTCATATTGAGGATAGACTCGAGGATACCTATTGCATTCGCACTCATCCTGTTAGTTATAACTCCTTTCTATTTAATCAAGAACTTAGAAGTATTCGCTAATTACTTAGCAACTTTAGCTTATTTCTTCCTCGTAATCGGTGTGATCAAGCAATTCATAGAATACTTGCGGGAAAAGTAATGATGTTCCGAGATTCACTGGACAAATCTACTTAAAATATATAAAGAAAGAACATTACCCTGTTAGATATGGATAAAACCAACAAACTCGTGGTGTTTCAAGACAAAAAAATCAGGAGAACCTGGCATAGCGATGAGTGGTATTTCTCAGTGATTGATGTGGTTCAGACCCTAACAGATAGTCATAATCCACGAAATTATTGGTCTATGCTCAAGAAAAGAGAAAAAGAATCGGGAATTGAACTGTCCACAAATTGTGTACAGTTGAAGTTGGATGCACCAGATGGAAAACAAAGATTAACTGATTGTGCCAACACTAAAGATATGTTCAGGATTATCCAATCCATCCCTTCTAAAAAGGCAGAACCATTCAAGCAATGGCTGGCACAGGTGGGGTATGAAAGAATCGAGGAAATCGAAGATCCAGAAATAGGCCAAAATCGAATCAAAGAATATTATGAACTCAAAGGATACCCTAAAGAATGGATCGATAAACGACTGAGAGGGATTGCAGTTCGGCAGGAGCTTACTGATGAATGGTCTCATCGCGAAATCAACAATGAAAAAGAGTTCAGCATACTAACCAATGAGATCTCCAAGGCAACATTTGGGAAAACTGTCGGGGAATACAAAGAATTCAAACAACTAAAAAAACAAAACCTACGAGACCATATGACCGATTGGGAACTTATCCTTACGATGATAGGTGAGAAGGCGACAACAGACATAACACGAGAAACAGATTCACAAGGAATTGAACAATGCAAAGACTCAGCAAATAAAGGCGGAAACATAGCCAAGAGAACAAGAGAAGATATCGAGAAACATACTGGAAAATCGATCATCTCTAAAGGCAATTTCCTGAAGAAGATTCAATGATACCATGACTTGCGGGAGAGCCGGAAGACTTCCTAAAATCTTTCCTGAATATCTATTAAGAGCTATTGTTCAGTATCTATATGAGCAGAAGTTTTATATATCAATTGATATATTCGAGACCTATGCAAGCCAGATCGCCTACACTTGATACTGTCCTTATGGTAGAGAAGACCATCGACAGCCTCAGCGGAGAGTTCAACAGGACAGAGATCTGGAAGAGACTTCCAAGAAAAGTCATGTGGCAGACCTACCTTATCGTATTAGAGTATCTTGAAAGTATAAACAAGATAGCATCTGACAGGTATGGAAAGCTGGCATATATCTGGAATCCTTCACTTGCAAAAAAACTACGGTCCCGAAAGGGGATATGAAGCCTTCTAAAGTCGTCTTCATCGATGACAAGCTCGAAAAAGGATATCATTCTTTAGGGGAAGGCGATCCAATCAGAAAATCGATCGATAGAGCTATCATGGACCTAAAGCAGAACGCATTCTCGGGAATTCAGATACCCAAACGATTGATGCCAAAAACATATATCAAGAAATATGGAATAAATAATCTCTGGAAATATGATCTTCCCAGAGGATGGAGATTATTGTATACTGTAACTGCTGAGAATGAAGTAGAGATAATATCTGCGATATTAGAATGGTTCAATCATAAGGGGTATGAGAAGAGGATGAAATACTGATCAAGAACATGCAAAACATTAAATACTATAGCCACTATACTGACTATAGAATGACCT
The DNA here is from genome assembly GCA_030590605.1 of Candidatus Woesearchaeota archaeon. Taxonomy (GTDB): domain Archaea; phylum Nanobdellota; class Nanobdellia; order Woesearchaeales; family JAUUYB01; genus JAUUYB01. The sequence goes on along the minus strand of JAUUYB010000098.1, from coordinate 1,401 downwards.
CTACAATACAACTGAGCAAGGAGACGAAGAAGATCATCAGCACCTTCGGAAGCAAAGAAGATACCTATGAGGATATCATCAAGAAGATGTATAAGATGGCGGTAAAAGAGCAACTCAGAGACTTCCTCATGTCCTCAGAAGACACAGTCACAATAGACCAGGCGAGGAAGATGATTGACCGATGACGCGAATTGAGATACAGAAATCTCTGGTCAGAGAAATCAAGAAAAGGTTCGATAAGGCAGAAGCCCACAAAATAATAGACTTCATGCAGTCACTCGAAGACAATCCCCATAAAGGGAAGGCACTTGGGACTGTGGGAGGCATTCTCATAAAAGAACTCAAGTACAAATCATTCCGGTTCTATTTCTTGGCTGACGGTTTCAAGCTTAAATGCCTCAGGGAGGAGGATCTGACAGACCTTCTGCTGCGATTCGTCAGGATGTCTGATAAGAAGCACCATCAAGAAGTCATCGAAGGGATCAAGCGCGTCCTGAAGACAATCGGGCGATTCGAGTAATGAACATTTCTTTGTGAATACATAAAACGTAAGATTTTTATATACATTAGTATAACTTTATTATACAATGCTTGAACTACTGCTCACATCAAAAGCTAGAGTGAGGATCCTATCATACCTTCTTTTCAGCGGAGAGCATCATCTCAGAGAGATAGCGAGAGAGACAGGAACCATTCCTATCCATGTTTCGAAAGAACTCCAGAACCTGGAAAAAGCAGGGGTCATCTCCATGAAAAACATAGCCAACCTCAAGCTGTTCAGCATGAATCAGGATTGCCCTTATCTGGATGATCTCAGGAGGATATTCATCAAGACCGAATATATCGGGGAAATTCTCAGGAAAGGCTTAAGAGACGCAGACTTCGCTTTGATATACGGATCGCTAGCAAAGGGAGACTTCACTTCCGGCAGCGACATAGACCTCCTGGTCATTGGGGGCCTGCAGGAACGAGAGCTTGAACAGGTCGTCGATCTGGCAGAAAGGAAAATCGGAAGAGAGATCAACTACATATTGTGGACCATGGAAGATCTGAAGAGGAAGCAGGACAACAGCCTTCTCAAATCTATACTGGCAGGCCAGGTCATCATGGTGAAAGGTGAGGAGCTTGAAGCGAGAAAGGCTATGGGAAAAGATTCAGGCCGATCCAGGGATGGTAGAAAACACGCTCAAGCTAGCAAGACGGGATCTTAAGGCAGCAAGAGAAATCCTGGCACTTGATGAAACAGACTGGTCATTTGCAATATCATACAATGCAGCACTCCAGGCAGGGAGAGCATACATGTTTTCTAAAGGATATCGTCCGATCGGGAACGCCAGGCATGTTTCAGTCATGGAATTTCTTCGAGAATCAGGAATCTATGTCAGGGCCATATCAAGGATG
>JAUUYB010000014.1 GCA_030590605.1 Candidatus Woesearchaeota archaeon | reverse complement strand
GCTCGAAAAAGAAGTCATCAGGGCCAGGCGGAAGCACGGGCTCAATGATGATCCGTTCGGGATAAGTTATGTCCTGCCAAAAGAAAAGAAAGGGACTTCATTTAGGGATGCGCGTGAGTTCTCGACTCTCCTGAATGCATGTGGCAGGTTAGGAAAATCTTCGCTTGGGATAGGTGCTTGTCTTGGAGATAAGAAGATGAAAGATAAGGCAGTAGGAGCGCTCAGAAAATATAAAAGAGAGATGACTGCTATCATGAACTGGTACCAGCAAAACGAGGGATCATTCATCAGGAACAAGGGATATATCCTCATAAACGCTATGGATGATGTGCCTGCATCCATGATCGGTACGCTGTCATCCATCATCTCTATGGGCGGGTTCTATGAAGATGGCACTATGATCCTGTCTATGGCAAGGATTCTCGAAACAGGCATGACCAAGGCTTCCATGAGGGTTGCAGGAAGACCTGATAAGTCTGGACTTAACAGGATCATCAAGCAGATCTCTGAGAAGGTCGGAGGGGAATCCGGCGGTCATGACAACGCTGCAGGAGCAGTTTTCGATACGTCTCGTGAACAGGAGTTCATAGATTCAGCTGTAGCGATTCTTGATAAAGAATCTATCGAAGAAAAAGTGATATAATCACCTCTTTTTTTTAAAATTAAAGAAGATTTTTTATTCGTTCGATGTTCTCGGCGACATCGTGGCCTTTCTTTGTCAAGGTAAGCAGTTTCAGTCTGCCTTGTTTATCGAACTTGATCAGTTTGTTGTTTTCCATTTCCTGCAATATCTTTACGACATGTGAATATGTGCAATCGATTTTTTTTGCAAGAGAAGATGCATAGATCTCTGTCTTTGCGTTCTTCAGTTCAACAAGCATCATAGCCGGTTTTTCCCTGAACAAAACATTGAATATTTGCTGTAAAGCCATTGAATCCCCCCATATGTTTTATTGTATGTATCCTTATATATCGGTTTGAATAGTGATAATTCAATATAGTATTTAAACATTCCTATTCTTAAAGGCTCAGTCGCCAAACTCGATATTGTTCAATGATAGGCTAATACAAGTGTAACCTATTTTCGAAACTTATACTGCCTATATCCCCCTAATAAAAAGGGAGGGAGAGCATCAAGTATATAATAGTTTCTTTTGTTACTCTTCTAAAATAGTAAATACATTCGGAAATGTTTAAATATATATGATATACAAGCAACATGAATGAAAAAAGCAGCATTTTTCGACGTCGACAACACTCTTGTCCGAGGAAATGTATCTATTCTCTACGCAAAACTTTACAGGAAGATAGGCATGATACCTCTCAGATCTATGCTCAGGATCAGCTATCTCGCCTTCCTCCACAAAATGAATTTCCTCACATATGAAAAACTCGCCAAAACAATGCTGTCATTTCTGAAGGGGATGGACGTAAAGACAGAGAAAGACCGGGTCAAGCAGAATTTCGGGATCGTACGAGAGAGGATATATACAGATATTGAAAAAGAGCTTAGAAAAAAAAAGAAATCCGGATACAGTATAATACTTCTGACAAACGCTATCGGACGTCTGATCGAACCTCTGGCTGAACACCTGGGTGCAGATAATGTCATATCTTCAAGACTAGACGAGAAGGATGGAAAATTGACAGGAGAAGTCATGGACATCTGCTACGGAGAAAATAAGAAACTGCTTCTCGCAAAATACTGTAAAAAAAATAAGATATCAATAAAGGATAGCTATTTCTATTCAGACTCCAGTTCAGATCTCCCAACTCTCAAGTATATCGGCCATCCTGTCGCAGTTAACCCAGACAGGAAACTGCGTAGATACGCCAAAGAACACAGATGGGACATCCTGGATTAGTTAACAGAATAATAAAGATTAAATACTGCAGTCATTTAGTCGACATTCAAAGAGGTGCATAGACGGTGATTAAGTCATGGATCTCGAGTATCATAAGGATATATTCAGGAAATATGTAAGTGCTATTCCTAACAATATTGATTTTAATAGACGATACAAGACAGAAGACGGCAAGATACTTATAGGGACAGAACAAAAGACTGATTCCAGGGTAGGCCTTGATATCAAACCGGGCTTGACTGTTCCAAGAGAATCTTTCTACCCTGTTTTTGAGGAAAACCCGGACATTAATATTAGAGTGATGGACAATAGGGCTCATGGAGATTCTGGTGGAAGTGTCGACATTGATTTATCAGTAAACGATGCTTTGTCAAGTGCGAGAGAATGGAAGGAAGAGTTAGGTCTGGATTCTCTTATACTTCTTGGTCATAGTTTTGGCGGTATGATCGGTGCCCTGGCTTGCCAGGACCTTCTATCTCCCTATGACGCATTCATCTCTTTTGCTGCACCGGTTGAATTAAAAAAAGCAGGAGGGTTGATTCCGACAATATTTACAAATTATTTGGCTTGGGGATATAGCTGCATAAGATGGGCAGGAAACGCCCATTCTAGAGATCAGATAGTCTCACATCATAGGTCTCTCAATCTAAAAAAATTTCTAGCTGATCCTAAACTTGTTGCTCTTCGGCTGGATGATGTACCTGCTTTTAATGAGACCATGGCCAACATGCCGAACTTGATCGATATCATTGATGAAGTGAATGTCAAAGGATTGGAAATCCCGCCCAGGTTCTATTATGGGGGGAAAGATTCAAGGTTAGGGATCAAAAAAAAACTGAATGGAGAATACGCTGAATTCGGAGAAGCAGCTCAGGATAGAGGTATGCATATCGAAGTGATTCCAAATCTCTCTCATAGGTTTAATAAACGTCCTGAAAGAGAATTCGCATTCTCATACAACAACACGGATATATATAATCGGATTAAAATAGTAATAGATTATTTCAAATGATTGGGGATCAGGTTTCCTATCTGTTTCTTTAGTTCCTGTGTAAGCTTCTTGACGAGTTTCTTATCTTTTTGCTTGCCATAGAACCGCTTCAGCTCCATCGGTTCCCCGATTCGCACATGCACGTTTCCGTGATGGATTTTGAAATGATCAGGAGTGACTACCTTCTCGGTTCCTGTAAGCGCGACTGGTATGACCGGGGTTCTTGCTTCAAGAGCTATCCTGATAGCTCCTGTCTTGAATTTCAGCAGCCCTTTCCTTCTCTCATGGTGCGCTTCAGGGTAGATCACGATGGATTCCCCTTTTTTCACCCGATCGACGCACAAAGGTACGACATAATGTCTGCTCATCCCCACCTTATGCAGTTTCTGGTCAGTCTCATCCCTGATGATAGGTATGAACCCGAGGTTCTCTGTCCATCGCTGTATGAAGAAATTAGGCATCGCTCCAAGCGGCTCAGTGATGACGAAGAATGGTCTGTTGAAAAGTGTAAGTATCGAAAGGGTATCAAGCAGGCTCCTATGGTTAGATGCGAAGACTATCGGGCCACCAGGTATACGCTCCCATCCTTCGATCTTTATCCGTATCCCTGTCAGGAAAAACCCTAATTTTAGGCCTATCTTTGCCCATTTCCTGAAATGGTTGGTCCTGTTGCGCGATAACCAGGAGAATGGCACAGAGATGAATAAGACGATGATGATTATGAAGAACAGCGTGAATTCGATGTACAATCTCCCAAGGATATCCCACATCTTCCTGACAATTGCCATCAGGATATCGGAGATATGAGCGTATATTAACGTTTCGCCCAGAGTTATTACCACTTTATAGTTACAAAGTAGCGAAAAGTATATTAAGTCTGAGTCAATAGACGTGTCCATGATCATCGAATTAGAGGATGTAGTAAAAAAACTCGAAAAAGAGAACCCTCATCTCGACAGGAATGCTATCATCCAACAGATCGAGTCAGACAAGCCCATCATGGAATTCGAAAATTCCACTGCTCTCAGATTTGGAGGGAAACGGGTAGATGAGAACCTAGTGGATCTGCTCATACCCACCTGGGTGACTGATCTTGAACCCTACAGACAGACCTCCTGTATCAATTTCAGAGGTATGATAGACTCATTCAAATCCCAGGGTGTAGACATCAAATCAGACATTGTAACCGGAATTCAACAGCACGATTCACGTTTTTCAGAAACCTATCTGATGGATACATCGAACTGGACCGATCTCGGCGCATTCATCCGGATGCAGGAGATAGTAAAAGAAAAGACCGGTGACCCGAATCCTCGGCAGTTCATGCAGCATGGTCTCTATTCAGGTTTCATGAAAACTGTCTTGGATATGGTTGACGTTCTGCTTAAGGTATCTTCAGTGCAAGTGGCATATGAACTCCTGCCGAATGAGACAAGGAAGGCAAATTATGATCTGATCATCCAATATCTCTCAACTGAAAAAGAGGGTAAGAAACGTACTAGCAGATTCAATATGAAATATTTTGACAATTTCAAGGGAGATATCCCTATAGATCATAAATGGTGGGTCATATCGATCATCTCAGGTCTCGCTAAACGTAAGAAGAAAGATTTCGCTAAAGCTCACGTTCAGTATTTTGAAGAGGATCTGATGACTGTCCTTAGCAGAGATTATGCATATATGGGTTGGAAAGTCGAAAGGAATCTGGATGGAGAAGTGACTATCAATGGAGACGTCATATCCCGGCAGGTTGCATTCCAGAAAGTGGTGGAACCCTGTTCTATACACCCAATTTCTAAGCTCGGGATGAAATACTCATACGTTAAAGAACGAGAGATATATGACCCCCACCATGTTGAACTTAACTTTTTCAATGAAGGACAGCTTCAGGAAGGTCTTAAGACTAAAGATCTGGTCATAGGCGATCTGGTGGTTGAAGACCGGGCAGATAGGTTCCACCACATCATCAGGAAAGGAGAGAAATACGGCCTGCCAACTACACTTGTCGACTTCTGTTATAGCACACAAAAAGGAGGAGACGATTCTGGGTTCAAGGATGAAGAAGTACAAAAAAAGACATTTGCTGAATGGTTCACAGGCATAGGCAGGAAAGAAGAAGAGAGAGCAAGACTCCAGATCAGGACCTTGGAAGCGATCAAACAAGCTGAATTAGCAAAAGTCGCTTATACAAATGAGTTGAACCTTAGAGAGAACCTCGAGTTGATAGTTGAGGCAAGGACAGCAGCTTTACGTGAGGCACAAGCCCAATTGGTCCAGGATGCAAAACTGAAAAGTCTCGGAAAAGTCACTGCTGGAGTCTCACATGAAATTAATAACCCAATGACAGGTGTTAAGAGCGGGACTGAACAGGTAATAAAAGAGCTTAGGAAAAAGGATCAGGTTTACCAAACGTTGACCAATCATCTCTCTTTGAATTCACCCACAGAAAAGGATCGGATTATTGAGGATATAAAAACGATAGGAAAGAAAAGTTATGTCTTCGCCCTAGAGAATCAGAGAATTTCCACCAGAGAGGTCAGACAACGAAAAAAGGAGTATATTCCTTTATTAGAAGAAGTAGTTAAAAAGGATGCTGACTCTCTCGCAAAGGACTGCGTGAAGATGGGACTAAACCCCTCAGATCTGCAGCAGATTCTAGATAAGAATGATTCCGAGACGTTTTCCTATATTTTTTCTTGCCTGAAATCTGAATACCAAATAGGCGCTATTCTAAACACTGTGTTGACGAGCACAAATCGAATCCTTGATGTAACATCTGCTCTGAAGAGACATTCTCATCTTGATCAAGGGAAAGTAGGTAAAGTTGATGTTATCCAATCGATTGAAGATACCCTGACAATACTTAAAGAAACAATAAATGATAAAGGAATCCAAATTGAAAGAGATTATCAGGAAGTACCTATCCTAACCGGATATCCTGCAGAAATTGGAGATGTGTGGATGAATTTAGTATATAACGCACACCAGGCTGTTGATCAAGGTGGGAAAGTTAAAATTTCGGTTAAGGATTCCCCTGAGTACATCATAGTAATGGTAAATGATAATGGGAAGGGAATTCCTGAAGATATCAAAGAAAAGATATTTGATCCATTTTTTACGACTAAGGATCAAGGAGAAGGTAGTGGTCTGGGATTAGGGAATTGCCTAAATGCTGTGAAGAAGCATGGAGGGAAGATAGATGTTTATTCTAGACTAGGAGATACCTCATTTGAGGTATATCTCTCGAAAAAAAATGTAGAAAACAGTAAAGTTTAAGAAAGAGTTACCACTACTAAGTTAAAAATGCTTGAAAAGAGAATAATCTTATGTGTCGATGATGATCCAACTGTCCTCGACTCGTTAGAACGAGACCTCCAAAACGATTTTCACGTTGAGCTATGTGAAAGCGCAGAAGAAGCGTTAGAAGTTAGAGAAGAACTCAATAAAGAAGGAAAAGTCATTGATATCTATATCATCGACCAGGTAATGCCTGGTATGAAGGGCATTGACTTCATGAGAGTTTTAGATAAAGAAGCGGATAACGCGCAAAGGATGCTGCTGACAGCATATGCAGATACATTAGTGGCCAGCCAAGGGATAAATGAGAAACTTATCGATCATTATGCAGGAAAACCCTATGAAAAGCAGGAACTTAAGGAAAAGATTGAAGATCTGTTGAAAGCAAGAGATAGAGGGACATTTGTGACCAAAGCAAGGACGCCTGAAGAAATGGAAAAGGCTCTGCTTATCCAGAACACAGTCTTCTCAGAAGAACATCTCAAGTTACCATACTCCAAAGGAATCAAGATAATAGGAGAAAATCTTTATCAGGATCGCACTCAAATATATGTCGCGGTGTCTCAAAGGAAAAGGGTAGGTACAACATCGTTAAGCAGACCTGATGAAGAGTACAAAGAATCATTCGGGACGGATCTTGGTCTACCGATTGAAGAGTTCTATGATATCAAGAAACTTGTCGAATTTGACCAAAATCTTGTTCAGGTAAGGAACGCCACGGTGTTGAGAGCTCATAGGCAAAAAGGTGTTGGCCCTATGATTTGGGGACGGATCTATAGGGATGCCACCCGAAAAGAACCGAAAGCAAACTATGCAGTAATATTAGCAGCTTCCGAGATCCGTGATCCGAAAGAAGCGATGACACTTTATGCTAAGATTAAAAAGCAAGGATTACTGGTTGAGGATTGGAAGATAGATCTTAAAGATAAAAAAAATAATTCCACTAGCTATAATATCTCCTCTAGCGACATCAATGATGTGGTCATGCCTGGCCTCCTTGATATGTACACTCACATTAATTTCAAATTTATAGGTGAACCAGTATATTATAGTAATTTTAAGATGTTCGATTTCCCTATGCTATTGAAAATTGAAAATACTAACGAACCTTATAAGACTTGGTTTGAGACGGGGAAATTGTAAGATGGTCGACCTCCTTTTACAAAACGCAGTGCCTTACAGAAAACGTTCTCCTAGTGATTTCTTCCTTGATAACGGATTAGCATTGTTGAATACCTCCTTTGCCCAAGCAGGGATAGACGCTCAGGTAAAAGATTGGGCTAATCAAGAATTTTTTGCATCGATTTCGGATACAGAAACATCATTAGCTATTGCTGGATTATTGAAGGAAGGCAAGATTTCAGATCCTGAATATCTCCGGCTCCAAAAGAAGCAAGATACGACTATTCGAAAAAATATGAACATACGAAATTCAGAAATTGCTGAGGAAATCCGTGAAAGCAATGTTCCAGTCTTCGGTGAGAAAACTTTCTATGGAGATGCTTGGAAAAACTCAACAGATCTTTTTCGGGATGTCAGAGACCGTTCTCCTGAAACAATTATTGTTGCCGGAGGACCTCAGGTTAGTGTATGGAGAGAGAAAATTTTTTCAAACAGCAACGCAGATCTTTTCGTGATTGGAGAAGGAGAAAGGACCCTTGAACAGATAGTAAATATCAGAAAATCTGTCTCGACAAAGCAAAAGGCTATGGAAATTATCAAGAGTTTAGCAAAGAAAGGGCAAATTTACAACTTAATGTTTAAAGATCAAGGTAGCATCATCCAAAGCCAATTGTCAAGAGTAGCCATCAACCAAAAGCCATTCCCGACCTATGATTTCCTCTCTTTAGATGATCTACTTCCCATTGAAGGAGGAAAATCGAATATTCACGTCATTATCGATAGCCTAGGGTGCCCTTGGAATAAGTGCTATCAATGCGATCATAAGCAGATGTATAATGGATATTTTCCAAGATCACCGGAACTTGTTGCTGAAGAAATGAAAGCTATGACTCAACGGGGAGTGGGGTTTTTCAGGTATGCTGGTAGCGGTGCGACGCTGGAACATCAGGTAAAAATCGCTAACGAGATAAACAAAAAAGGATTAAACGTCGAATATTCCGCATTTATGCGGGGTGTGCCAGGAGCAAGAGAAAAATATGGGAAACTGGTAGATGCTTTTTCAATAATGGTAGAATCAGGGCTCACTTGTGTCGGCATGGGGGGAGAATCTGGCAACGACGCTGTTAACATCATCTTCAATAAGGGTGTAACTTCTGAAGATGTTGAATACACGAAGAAAGCGTACGAAGAAGCCGGGAAAAATCTCGGGAAAAATGTCGATTTTGTCCTCTATATGATGTTTCCGACTACGACCGCCGATCATACCAGCCATGATCAAATAGAACAGGATAATATTGATTTCATCCAAAGAGTGAACCCTACATCCGCGGTCATTTCTCCATTGGCTGCATTTAATGGAGCAGAGGTATACGTACGGAAAGCGAATTTCGGTGTAAAGGTAGATCAGAATTTCGATCAGATAATGCCGTTATATGAATATACCTCGTACATACCTAAAGAATATTGGAGACCATTCGAATATCATATTGAAGAATTGAATTTTGACCAGATTATCGGAAAGGTCATCTCTCTCACACAACAGATAAAAGACGTGGGGATTCCCACAGATATTACTGACGAACAAGTTATCTTTGCAAGAGGAAGTGGGTTCCAAGGACGTGAAGGACTTACTGAATTCTATCAAAAAACAATTGTAGACATGGTTTCATGTGGAAACCTGTTCCTACCTCAAATTTACCAGAATTTTAATGTAAAAAGTAGAGAATTAGCTTTGAGTAATAAACGAACCTAAGAAATCTTCAATGAGAATCTATTATCATGATATCCTTTTTCAATCTTTCGTAACTTAACTTCTTTCTTTAAGACCTTCGAGACCATTCCTGAAATAAAACCCGAGACCAATGAAAAATCAGAGATGTCCTTTTCGAGAACTCTCCAAGGAAAAAGATCAAGATAGAAAAAGATATCACTTTTTTCTTGTCTGACAATCAAATCCCCCCATCCAAGAGCAGAAACTAGATTGGTAACAGAATTTAAATCATGGATATCTATTACTCCTTGACCCTCTTCAAATGAAATTTGATAGAGCCAATCTTTCATTTCACCATGCTCTAATAAATTCTCAAGAACATAAAGAAAAATATCAGAGATGTTAACAAATCTGAGATTTGAATAAGTGATTATCCGATTGTCTAAAATAAATTTCTTGCTAGTGATTAATTGTTTCAAAGAATATTTTGCAAATTTACAAGTTCGCTTCTCATTGAACTTCTTGTATTGATTTTGTTCTTTGGCAATTTCAAGTGGAACAGACTGAAGATCAATAAACGAAGTATTTGTACTATCAAAATACTCTTTTGTGGCTACAATCTCTTCACATTCTTCATCCTGCCTTCCCTCACACCGGATTTGTGTACCTTCTAGAGAGAGATCATTCATAAGATAAGATAAAAAACCTGTATCTATACCCTGCGTAAGCATATACCCTTTTCCGTTTTTTGAACAAACGATATGACCTTTATATCTCACTACAAATTTTTTTTTCTCACCATCCTTTTCTAATAAATCTCCTCCCCTAGCCCAAGTAGAGAAATTGAACTTCATGATAAATTCAAGATACATCATGGTGCTCTTTGCATTCTTTTCACTATATTGAGGTGCTTGAAAGACTTGACCAATATTATAACCTGATTTTTTCCCTATAAGATATAATAGTTTTTCCCCATCTAACCCATTCTTCTCAACAATAATATCCTCAAATCTTGCAAGAATAGACTCAGGGATTAACACTATGCGTGAGAAAACTTGACCTGAAGGAGAATTAAATTTAACAAATAACATACCCGGAGAATTATAGTCTTCGACCTTCCGAGTAAGTATATTATGAATATACCAATCAATCCCTTTATCTATCAAACCCATAATCTACTCACAACTATCTAGATTATTTAATTCTTCCCAAAAAAATCAAATAAAAATAAAAACCCTCACCCAGCTCCGAACATAACGACCATCGTCTCACTGGTGAACTCGATCTTCGCATCGTCGATAGTTGCGTCTCCGTCCCCAATCATCATACAATCACATCCAGGTTCAGCTAAGGTGAATTCCATGGTCTTATCGTTGTCTCCGTCGACCCATTTGAAGGTCAGGTCTGTTACAGAAGTCACACAGTCTTCCTCGAGGATATGTATCACATACTGTACCCAATCGACTCCGAATTGTGACTCAAAGGTTTCTCCTCCGACAAAGGATACTGTCCCGACTAGACCATTCGTCTCCACTATTGGTGTTGGCGACAGATCTTTAGTGATACCTAGTTTCCTGATGGTGACGTCCCATGATCCGCTTGCGAGGTTAGGATATGCACATGCAGGTACTACCGGCGCTGGAGCTTCAACCGCTACAGGAGTTTCTACTACCGGAGTTTCTGTTACAGGAGTATATGTATATGGCGCAATAGTCAAAGAACCGAATTCTCCGGTCACTTCCAGATCATCTCCAAACAGCGAGTAATCTTCATAATTAGAGAGAACCATAGCCGCTTTGAGAGTATCTTCTCCTGTATATCCAGAGATGACCACTGCGCTCTTGCCTTGATATTCACCGAGAGTGATCCTTCCTTTCCCTCTTTCATATCCTGCAGCACAGTTATCTGTGACTCCCATCACTTCTGCTGAGAGCTTGTTTGCACATGGCCCGCCGATAAGAAGGACGTTCTTAGGTGACATGATCTCATTATCGATAGCGCTTCCTGTTATCTTTCCGCCGAATGATGATACGACGACTTGCTCTTCGCTTCCATCAGAGGTTCCAGCCCGTAAATATACTATCTGGTCCACTTGGTTGTTCGGTGCGAGTATTGCGACTGTATCCGGCCCGCTACTATCAATGACCTCTACCAGGTTCGAGTAGGATGAGGAGCCTATCTCATCATCGCTTTCTCCGATTGTCCAGAGGAACCTCTCTATAGTTGTAGATCCGGGGTAGCACACACTATCCATGAATGTTGCATATATATTCTCTCCTAGCGTCGGATATGGCAGGAAGCTATTGGCATGAATCACCGCGATTGTGGCATCATAGCTCGAATCTACTGCGTTCGCGATCTGTGATGGTGTCGCTGAATCTGTGCATCTCTCCATGTTCAGTATATCAAGCTCTCCGTCTGTATCTTTGACAGTTATCCGGATAGAATCGTGCGTTATCACTGTTGCGTTTGTATCTGTGACTGGATTAGAGGTTATTGCTAGACCGAATGCTCCGAATGATGCATTGTATCCTGCCTGTATGCTGGGCCCTATTATATTCACTAGATAATCATTCAGCGTGTCCACTGCGATATTGCTCTCTTTCTTTTTTGTATAGATAGTCAGCCTTTCATATTCATAGGTAGTGAGTGGGTTCACTTCAAGATCGATATTCATTCCGTACATTGTGACGATCACTGGCTTCGATCCGGCATCGATGCTTCCGTTGTTATCCAGATCTACCTGGATTTCAAACTCGTCACCGACATCTGAGAATTCAACGAGGTAAGATTCCCCATTTATCGACATGCTTGCAGAGGTTGCTCCTTCGGCATATACGATCTCGATGTCTTCACCTGAACCGAGGTCATTGAAGGCTATCTTATTTGTTGAAGTTCTTATCCCTTCGAATTTCAGCAGATGTGTCGTTCCTTTAGCTGCATGTATCGCTTTATAACCATCACTTGTGATAAGGAAATAATCTCCCTTCGTGATATTTACTCCTTCAACGACATGTGTCGTCCGTGTCGAGGTTCCGAACCTTGTCAGTCCCGAATAGAATAGTGGGATTTCAAGAAGATCCCCTGCCTTGTTCATTATCTTGAGTTTATATCCTGTGCTTCCGGATGGGACAAGCTCTATCATCTCCATCGTATTCTCCATATTAGGTCCTTCGTAGATGAAGTCGAATGACTGGGTGAATATCTGTCCCTGTTCCTCTACGATATCCAGAAGCCCTGATCCGACTGGTACGTAGTGGGTCTCATCTGGTGTCCATTTGATGCTGATGGATTCGAGTTTGAAGATGCAGTCTTCGAATAATCCGCAGTCTATACCTATGATATTTACATCTGTTCCCGTGACCCCGTTTGATCCGATCTCGTATTCGCTTCCGTTATACGCACGATCGCTGATGTCAGGATCGCTGAGCACCATCTTATCAGCTCCAAGGTAGAATTGGACCATATCCGAGCCTCCGGTCTCTGATCCTTCGTTTTCAAGGAGTTCCTTGATTCCGATCATGGTCTTGTCTGTCAATGTGAACGTATCTCCTATACCCAAAGGTTCTGTCATCTCATCATTGACCCGTATCTGGGTCTTAATGACGTTTCCTTTGTAGAAGATACCGATGATCTCCACTTCATATTGCTTGCCGTCAAGCGTGTAGGTCTTTTTCTCATATTCTCCGACCATGTCTTCGATCGCTCCGCCAAGAAGGGTGATAGATAGGCTATTGTTCTCGGTGTGTTCTGTCTCTATGATCGTGTATTCATTTCCGAGGATGATGATGACTTCGTCTTCGAGGTCTTTGAGGCCGTATCCATTGGCTGAGGACTCTATCCTTGATTCTAATGGTGTCTTGAATATGAGCTGATATTCATAGGCCATCTTGTTCTCTTCGAATACCACGTATGCTTGAGGTATCTCTAAGTCATCTGAAGGGATTCCGTCCGCGGTTCCGAACCAGGTGTATCCTGACTCACCGAGGTTGAGATATTGTGAATATTCGAACAATCCTTGTGTGTTATAGATTGAGTGCTCTTCGAGGAGAGAGAATTCATTGTCTGAGACTGTGGATATGATCTTGCTGATAGGTTCTCCGGATTCAAGCATATTGTCATTTTTCATGAAGCGAAAATTATCTGTCGGACCTGGATCGAAAACTGATACCTGGTTATCTCCGCCAAGCGAGTATTGCAGGCCTATGGCTAGCTCGACACCAGCCTGATAGTCCTTAGCTGACCCGCTTTCGCCGATCACGATAGTCCCGTCAAAGCTTCCGCCCGACGTGAACTGACCTGGAAATTCCGAAAGATCAGCATTGACAATAGTTGTTGCTAGAATAAGGATCGCCATTCCAATTAACCACCTAGACAAATAAATCACCTCGAAATCAATATTAGGATTTCTAAGTTTATAAACTTTTTCAAAAATAGCAACTATTATACTAAAATGGTGCATTAACGAATAAAAAAGGCTATTACTCTATATTATGCACAACCATGCCTGCATGCCCTATCTCAAGCGGATGTATGTCCTCATCATTCTTGGTATTACGCATCTTTCGGACGATGAGAGACCTCGAGAATTCTCCGCCCATTGATTCGAATGTGACTAAGATGACACCATCGCAGATGAATTCAGAGATTGAATCCCGTGATATGAAATCCCCCTTATCCGGAGCCTCACCTACCAAGAGCGTCGTGATATGGTCTGCCCTTTTGATATCGTCGATGAAATTATAGATGAACCTCTTCGTGAGCGTATCCCCTATGATCGGAGGTGAGAAGAACATCTTATCTCCGACTACATCCTTGACAGTGTTCGCTTCCTGATCCGAATATATAGGTGCATTGATAGTGAGTGTCGAAAGCGAATCTATCACAACTCTTTTGAATCCCTCATCAATGCTCATCTTGACTATTCCGGCTGAAGTCTTGTAATTGAGATCCCTCGCAGGGATAGAGACGATCTTGAGCATACCGCTGTGTTCAATCTCTCCCAGGTCCCACCCAAACTGAGATGCCTGCTCCACGAGTTCTTCGCGTCTCTGCTCAAAAGTCACGTATAGTGATTTCTCATTGAATTCCTTTGCTCCCCTGTATGCATACTCAAGAGAGAATATTGTCTTTCCTGTCCCTGGTGATCCACAGTATAATATGGTTGAACCTCGGGGAAACCCCCCTTGGACAAGATCGTCAAATCCTTTGATTCCTGTTGGTACTCTTTCCATTATTTCACCTCATTTGATTATAAATTCGCAATGTTCATCTCCTTTAGCCATACATTTATTTACGATGCTATGGACCTCTTTTCCGAGAAGGTAGCTGAACATTCCAGATAATACTCCTGTTGTTATTGAGCATGTGTGGTGGTGCCCAGGATAGTCGTTCACTAGAGGGGTCTCATGTATCTCGACAAATGCCTTGCCTTCTTCCTTGTTGAAGTCGACGATCTTGAGCCTTCCAAGCCCGAACACCCCAAAGATCTCTTCGGATTTTGTAAAAGTCTCTGACCCGAACTGTTTCCCTACGTTTTCGAAGAAATCATTTATGCACTCATTCATGTTCGAATAGAATTTATCCGGATCAGATTCCTGCATCCTCATGAGGAATGACAGCGGGACAAGTGTCTCTTTTGTGC
>JAUUYB010000004.1 GCA_030590605.1 Candidatus Woesearchaeota archaeon | reverse complement strand
TCCTCTTTTTTTGAGGTCAGACGAGAGGTCTTATACATAATCTGAGCAGTTTCTCCTGGGGAGGTCTCAACTTCCAGGAGTTCATCCTCAAAAATATATAATCCTCCATCTACCCGCACTTCCTCTACATCAAGAGGGAGATTAAATAAACCGCTTTGCTGTTCCATTGTTATAACTACCAAAGAGTCTCCATTTTCTGAAATTAAAACCTGATAGCCAATGCCTGCGTTCACCGAAGCTGTCAATAGCACGATGATTAGACCGAATCCTATTCTCATTCGATTGATATTAAGGGAATATTTCTTTTTAAATCTTCTCTCTAAAATAAAAAAAAAATGGGGTTTACCCCATTAACCTCTCATATGTTTTTCTGTCACATATCTTCCATGGGTAAATGTTGAACCAAAAATTCCTGGTTCGCCAGTTGGAACACCATATGCGGACCACCTTTCGTTCCCAAGCTTTCCGAAGAAGAGATACCATCTCGAAGTCGACCCATCAAGAGGGGCTTTATAGATCCCTGCCCAGAAGTTTCCGTTGTATATACCATATACCCGGACGCCTCTATCATCTACTGCATTGAAAAATCCATTTGCGAATTCGCCATGCATATAATGAGTTAAGTCATTTGTCCAAAGAAGAAACGTTTGCGTTCTCTGTAGACCTATAACTGAATTATCTATAGCAGCGTCTGCAGCAGCTATTTTTTCTGATAGCTTCTCAGGGTTCTGCATATCTCTCCAAGAGAGAGAAGTATCCACATCTGGGGACTGCACCCCAATATCTGTATCACTATCAGCTGTAGCGCCTGCAAAAGGCATAGCTGCAATCAAGACCATCAAAACCAGTCCGAAAATCCATTTCATATTATTCCTCCGCGCGGTTATGCGCAGTTATATGGGAGAATTGAACAAAATATTAAATGGGGATAGAACAATAGCGAACAAGATAGAACAAGGAGGCTAGGATTGCTTAGGCCTCTTACGTTTAGTGTATTGGACAGGGTTCTTGATTTTTCTACAGAGGTTATCTGGTGTACATACCTTGATATCCTTATAGAACGAATTTATACAGTTTTGGGGAAGCATGGCTTTCTTAATCTTATGATGTCTAAGGTGACCAATCAGGATATTTTCTCTTAATCTTTCAGGATTCTTTTCGTTCCATTTTTTCAATAAATCTTCTATCCCTTCAGAATCCCACCCTACACATTTGAGGAAGTTTGTGAGAGCGAACATAGCACGTTTTTTACCATCTCGTATCCCATTCAGGATATTTTTCATACATGGAGGGAAGAACTCTTCAGGTATCGCTTCTTCAAGCGCCTCAATGTCCTTATACTTAACGGATTTCTCTTCCTCTTCCTTTTTCGGCTTAAAATCGAATGCTTGATTGAAGAAAATTAGGCATTCTGACGTCTCTGCATTGGTAGGATCGAGGAATCGATGTGTCAAGGTCTTAATATTTTCTGGTTGAGCTTGAGTCTTATCGAAGGAAAGGACCCCGTTTGGATCTATAGGCAGGCTGACTAACCCTGATTTTTCATGGAATGAAAGTGCACTCCTATAAAGATGTCTGCTTGAGATAAGAACTGTGTCTATCTCTACGTTTGCGTATGTTCCCTTTTCGTCACTTTGCAGGATATCTTCTTGTTTTTTTGCATGAACCTTTTCCATGATCTTCTGGATATCCCCGTTCTCGCGTTTTAAGATGAGGTCAGCGAGATGGTGTTTGATTTTTTCGTGTATATACATAGCTACTCGCTGAGGAGTTTCGGGAAATGTCAATCGGGTATCTTCTCCTATCAATTTCGATGGAAAAGCTTCAAACGGAACCCCTATATGAAATCCTTTATTCCCTGAGAATTTGCAGGAGATAGAACATATATTACTATGCTTGAGCCATTCAATCACCAGAAACGCTGTATCCTTAGAATACTCGAAGCAGGGGCAGTCTATGTCTATAACTAAGTCCCACCCTATCCTGAGATCATCTTGCTCTTTTCGTTGCATACCTGGTTTCAATAGCAAGGGATTCTTCCATCTCTCTTCAGATATGTGAAATGAGGTCGCTCCGGCCAGGGCAATCTCAAGGACATCCCTTCGGTATTTGAGTATATCCGGGCGCTTTCCAAATCCTTTGTCGCCGTACCTAACAGCGACTTCTCTATCTTTCGCAAGCGTAAGAATCGCGTCCTGGACGTCCCCACGCTTGTAGAAAGAGAGAGCAGTACTTCTATCGAGCATAATCCTTAGGAAACATAGACGATTTAATTAATTTATGGTCTTTGCCACTCCCAAAGATTTAAATAAATCTGAAAGAGAATTGATGTATGCTTAATCAGGGGTTGGTCTCGTATGTATATACGAATCTGAAAAAGGGGTATGAACTAAATTCACTCCGGACATTTCTCTATCATCACGGCTATCCTATCCAAGATATCGATGAGGCTATACAGCATGTACAGAATTACTATCCTGATGCGTTCCCTCAACAAATTCCTCAACATGCGGCACCCACCCACCCAACACAACAAGCGCAGACTGTCCATCACCACGTAGAACTTTCGAAAGGATCCCTTATCTGGTTATTTCTTATATTTTTAGTACTTCCAGGTATGGTATTTTTAGGATTCAAATTCTTTACAGAATCTCCAGCGAAGCTTCTGGATATCTCAGCAAATCCACTTACTTCCAAAGTAAAAGCAGGAGAAGAGGTAACATTTGAAGTAATTCTTGAGAGTTTTGGATCTTCCAAAAGATATGACACAACCATAACTGCCAGTCTGCTAGACAAAGAAGATAATGTATTGGACAAAGAACAGATAGTGAAAGCGATAGAGACAAAATCTTCAGAAGTCATGGAATTATTGGTGCCTTTAGGAACACCAGAAGGAAGATATAGGGTACTAGTAGAGCTGGAATATAAGAATGTAAAAGAGGAAGTATTCTTTATGTTCGATGTCGGAGACGAAACAGTGGTAGAAGTGCCTTCATGTACAGATGGAAAGAAAAACCAGGGAGAGGGCGGAGTAGATTGTGGGGGGCCGTGCAATGCCTGTATAACAATAAAAGAGCCAAGCTGTTCTGATGGTATCAAGAACCAGGGAGAGCTCAAAGCGGATTGTGGAGGTCCGTGCCCTGCGTGTCCTGTCTCATGTGAGAATTGTCTCCCCCTCTCCCCATGTACACTTGCAGAATGTGTCGGCGGCCAATGTGTCTATACAGAACAGAAGCCTTGTTGCGGCAACTTTTATTGTGAAGAGACAGAAGAATATGATAATTGTCCTGCAGATTGTGAACGGGAAATTGATGATTCAGATAGCCCGCTTGATATCAAGAGGAAGGCAGTGGAACTTGCTGAAACAGATGCTGAAGAAGCTGCACGTCTCTGCAGTACGATTCCAGATGAAAAAATCAAAGATGATTGCTTCAAGGATGTTGCCCAGATATCAGAACAGAGTGTATTATGCACATATATAGATGAGTCATCTGTTCGGGATGCATGCTATATGGATGCTGCGTTACGTAACGACTTCACTGTATGTGAAAAGATAGAAGATAGGCATCATAAGTCCACATGTAAACAGCTGCAGCAGATGGCAAATATGGAAATCCCAGAAGGGATTGCAGCACCTTAAATCTCTATAAGAGTGTAATCAGGTTTTCCTTCGTTTCTAAGAGTGACATCAGCAGTCCAAATAGCAATTGTCGTAAACTTCAAAGATAAGTTCAATCGTGCAGTACCACTTTTTGCCTGATCGAAATTCGTCGAATTAGACTGGATTTGGTGAGTGAGTCCGGAGGAAGTGAGTAGCCAGACCCCATAATTAAGAGTCCCTTGTGTCCTGTTACAGTTCGTGATAGACCAAGTTACATCTACTTCATACTTCGAGCCAGAGTGCCTAAAGAGCGTCCCTTCTGCATGCACACTAGTTGCGTTTGAAGTAGCACAATACTGCAGGTTCTCGACAGAATTTGATATTACATTCTGGCTAGGCCCTGGATGTTGGGGGCGAGAAGAGTCGACTTCTGCTTTGCATTGGTCATCAATGCTGTCGAAAGCCCATTCGTCTAGGGCGAAGGAGAGCATAGCCCAGAACGCATCAAAAGTGGTAGTTTGCTTGTTGATATCATTCAAATAATCTTCACCATCATATGTGCTAGGACTAGATCCAGGAGGAGTCACTGTGATTTTCCCTGTGTCCATATCATATTCGTGCATCCAATCTGGGGGAACACTTGACCCGTCTATGGTACTCTGCCAATCTGATTCAGTCGGCTGATAATAATTGTCTTTTAAATAATCCATGAAATCATCTTTACATTCGCTCTTAGAAGGTTCATCGAAGGTGTATGATATGAACATCATAATAGAGTAAAGGTTATATATGGTCAAAGGAACAGTGAAAAATCTTAATGCCATCCCTATCGGTCCGGTCTCATCGATAAGCGCTTCTATTCCGAGGGTGGTAATGATCCATGCAAGAATTTTCTGCGCGATTATCTTGATAATGGTCTTTTCCATCGCAGCATCAAAGAACATGCATTCAGCTTGCTGAAGATATGCGTCACAAACCTGTTTGTCCACTTCTCCTTCACAAGAGAGTTCGACACAGCAGTCGTATAAGTTATAGATAACTTGCATCTTCCTAAGATTGAAGAGGATAGCCACTGGGCACAGACAGATCATCGCAGTGAATATGTTCTCAAATGGATCGAGTGAGACCCCCACAAAATCAACCCCGCTTGTCAACATTGAAAGTTTTCCGTAAGGATCAGGGCAGCCTGCGGATTCTCCAGAAGCGGGTTCTCCTGCGACCTTACTAGAAGGGCCAGTATAAGATGAACACCACCCACACGTCACAAAACAACAAAGCCATTTTACTGAATAATACCAGTTTCCGACTGCTTCTGCGAGGATATCTGTGGCTGAGCAGGGGATCAGGGTCGCTGAGCAAGCAGGATGTCCACTTGCAACGCATATCTGGAAAGGTTTGCAGTCGACATCTCTCGCCACACTCCCCGGCCAGACAAAAGAATAGAATGAGACAATAGCCTCAATAGCTGTTGTAACCGCGCATAGAGCATAGATTACATACACGGCTTTCTCTATCTCGCTTGCCTTGTTACTTAAGTAATCATAGTTTTTTTCTGCGTCATTGATCTGGGATCTGCATTCATCTCCTCCATCTAAGAACTTAGTTGAGGTCACAGACATAGAATTAGTGTCCTTCAACCCGCCGGGATCAGTAACTTGGATCTCGAAAGCCTCAGTAGAATATTCTGGGGGTGCCATAGAAAAGGTTAGGTTACCTTCAGCATCAATATTAGCGGAAATCTTGTTTCCTCCAGAGATAGTCCAAACGAGATCGTCATCATCATTGTCAGGATCAGAGACATAATCTGCAAGATTAAGGATTTGGTCGCTGGAGGTCTGATGGAAAGTGATATCCGGGAGACCCTGTAGGTTTGGAGGGTGGTTCGCAGCCAGGACTAAAGAAATATTGAACGGCATGCTGATTATTAAGGCAATGAATATCACTGCGGGCAGTTTTCCGGTTTTCATTCGTAGGTTGTTCCGAACCATTGGTTCCAAGTTGCATAAGGTATGTCCATATCTGTCACATTTATACAATCATATACCAAATCCTTATCATATTCCTCAAATATCCTTCCACTCACTTCCCAATATGTCACATTCATATTATCACAGATAAGAGTTGCCGGTGTCGTCGGAAGAACCCCTATCACATTGTACTTCTCAAGGATCTCGACAGATATATCCTTATCGCTATTGAACTGAGAATCATGTACATCTCTTGCTGTGAGTGAAGACAATGCAAAATAGTCAGGGAGCAGATGGAATGTCATATTCTGGATATCTGTAAGATCAGGAATGTTTTCTATCCTGTCTGTCTCAGAATATACTAGGTACTCTCCAGTAAAAACGCCAGACCCACCAGTCCCGTTTATAGTATCAATAAAGGTCTCGGTAGTCCCTCGAAATTGGATAGTATAAGGAACGGCGGTAATATTGCCTGTAATCATGATATGAGTGATATATGTGGCAGAACTGAGGTTCACTGTGATGTTTTCAGGGTAGAGTAACATGGCGGAATATTCGACATCATCTGAGAATCTGAGCATTGCGGTTTCTCTGTCGAATGGTCGCGCGAACAGACTTGGATCATAATTAGGGGTTCCATGATTTGAGGTGTTATGAATCTGATACGCATACCCCTTGACACCGTAGAGAAGGATTGATACATTGATTGGCTTGTATGGTTCTAAATCAAGTTCAATAGTCTGTTCACCTGTGGTGGGGGAAATAGAATGTGTGTGATAATTTGACATATATCTGGTTTTCGTTACGATGATCTCTCCGTTATCGCACTGTGGGAATTCTTCCATCATCATACCTGAAGAATTTGTAGTACCCATATAACAAAGGTCCATGTTGTTGCCGCAACGATAGTCGATACTTGCTTTCTCGACTGGGAGTCCACTATATTTATCTTTGATTAATATGGTTTGGTTCTTACTTTTCCGGTTCCACATTTCACAGAAATATGTCGGAGGAAGTATTGCGCCGGCCGCATCCATATCTGTCTCTACCCATTCAACATCAACACATTTTCTCTTATTATTCCCACATACATAAGTGTCTATAGGAAACCAGAACTCATATCCGTCATAAGGAAAAAACAGGTTTGAGTTCCAGTTAATCGAGGCGGATTCTAAATCATTGATTTTAACAAGCGTTGGATAACGGACATCGTAATAGAATTCATATTCTACATGACAAAATGCGCCGATAATCGGATTTGATGAACGAGTGTAGTGGGGTTTGATAGTATTGCCTTGTGAAGGGAATATATCAAAATCAAAATCCCATTCTGGGTTATATTTGAAATCGACCATAAGAAGCGGTGCTTGTTTATCCCAGATTGGTAAGATGAATGAATCATAGAATCCTTGATCTATAGGGTCAGTACGGATTTGTCTGTAGAATCGTGTGTTGTTGATATGTAAGTGATGCCAATTGACCTCGATTAACTCTTTTAAATCCTCTTTTACTTCAGGTTTTTCCCAAGTTACCTCATCACAATCCTGCCTTGATCCAGATAAAGGTGGGAGCGAGTTTTCGTCTACACTCGCATACCTGCTTATTACTTCGACAGTGTTTTTTTCTAAGAAGTTGAATAGTATCTCATTCACAACGATAGTCATAGCCATATCTTGCAATAAATCCCAGTTTATAGGTATCTTCAGGAAGAAATCTTCAGTGGTATAGTCAATGTCTGATCGAGACATCCTGATCGGGAAGTTAAGTTCAATAAGCACTTGTTCTCCAAGAGTCACTGTTGCTGTGGGGGTGCCTACGGTCGGTGTAAACCCCCGTTCACGAAACGGAGCGAAATCACCAACGCAATCTATAATATTCTCTTCTATGTAACGTTTGATCTCTTCATCGACTTTAGGTATAATCACTTGATTATCTGGGGTTATCCAATAAGGTACAGTGTTTTTCTGCGTTCCAGTCAAATCTTGTCTTACCACTTTCATACCATTTTCTTCAGTCACGTAATGGAAATGTGTCTGGTCTACAACATCTATAGTGGGGACGCCTGTGGGGGGGTCTATGTATCCTCCCTGAAGCCGCACTATCTCGAGTGCGCGGAGGGATATAGGGTTTAGGCAGGCTTGGACATATTTCACCAGTTCAATCTCTTGGCTATCATAGACGATCTGTGTCTTATCTTTCACTTCCCCTTCCCCTTCGATCTCTCCTTTCCTGAAGAAAAGGAATAAGATCACCATCACTAGGAGGAGAATCAATACGCTTATGAGCAGGAACAGGGTTATCTGTCCTTTTTTACCTCTTTTTTTCATTTGTGATCTTTAATAGGAGTTCATCTTTTCCGGAAATACTGAACGAAATCACGCTACCTTTCTCTATGTCCATAGCGTCGGCAAGAGCTTTAGGAATAGTCAAGATAAATTGATTGTTAGGTGTCTTTTGGACACGGACGTCTTTTGGCATTTACTATTAAAATTAATATTATTTTTATTATTGTATTAGTTATTTAATTACTTAATAGATAGAATATTAGAAATAATAGTATATAATTGTTTTGGGTCGAGAATCAAATCCTGCTGATGAAACCCCTTTTCGGTTCGAAGATGTCGCCGGTCCTACGCAGCTTTTCGATGACCTCTTCAACCTCGTTTGACTGCATCTCTCGTTCTTCTGCAAGCTTGGTAACATCTTCAATCGGGATGACCTTACCGATCTTCTCCTCAAGTTCAGCGATAATCTCTTTCACCAACACAATCTTATTCCGCTGTGAAGATTTCATACCTGTCGCTACCATGTCGATATCGAAAGTTCCGGTCTCTTCATCAAAAGCGATCAGTCGCATGCAGCTATCCAGAAGCTGTACTGCACGCATCGCATCGTTCTTACTTACAGTCTGTGATAGCCGTACTTTAGCGACCGCTTCTGACAGCCGGATGAGGCCTTCAAGCTGTCGTGCGGATATCGGAATCGCTTTCTTTCCTCCTTCCGCATTTCCTGCCCCCCTCATATGCAGATAATATTTTTTGATCTCTTTGATAGCCGCTTCTGTCAGTTTAGGTTTGATGTGTCGTTTCGCGTACGCGAAGTACTTCCTCAGAAACACAGTATCAAATTCTGGTTCTTCAATGAAGATATTCTGATGCAAGTTCAGGACGAACTCAGCCATCTTCGCGTCTTTAGTCTCATCAGGGAGATCCTTAATCGGGAATATCAGATCGAATCGGTTAATCAAGGTCGATGGCAGAGTTATCTGTTCTGCGATAGTCAAGTAGGAATCGAACCGACCATATTTAGGGTTCGCTGCAGCGAGAACCGTGGTTTCGCATCGGAGTGTGGCCTGTACTGACGCTTTTGAAATGGTCACAGTCTGACCTTCAAGTGCTTCATGCATAGCAGCAGTGTCTTCCTTGGTCATCTTATCCAGTTCGTCAATTGCACAAAGCCCTTTGTGTGCAAGAACAAGCGCTCCTGCTTCGAGAGACCACCCCCCAAGGAATTCATCCTTTACTACTGTCGCTGTAAGTCCTGCTCCTGAGGCGCCTTTTCCAGAAATGAACCTAGATTTAGGTGCAATCACATTTATCCGTTTCAACATCATAGATTTACCTGATCCAGGGTCTCCTATCAACAGGACATGGATATCCCCTCTCGTGACCACTCCATCATCCCGTTCCTTCCTGACCCCTCCCATCAACATGAGGACAAGCGCTTCTTTGATATGGGTATGGCCATAGATAGATGGGATGAGAGATTCGATGATCTTTTCATAGCTTTGAGGGTCCTGTGCGATCTCTTTTATCTTTTCTTCATCCTCTGGGGATATCTTGAGGTCAGAGAAATCCATTTGATCTGTGTCTACTGAATTCGCATCTATGATAAGGTCGAATCTGGTGCTTTGGCCACCAGTCCTTAAGGTAATCGGGATCTCTTTCATCGCACCTACGACGATGACTTGTTTACCTGGGTTGGTCTTAACTTCTGAAAGTGGGCTTACCAGATCATTTTTCAGGAAGATCTTCATCCGTTTTGGCTGAGCCCCTCCTTCAAGATCTTCTGGTACTTCCTCAAGTGTCAGGCTTTGAACGTCCATAAGCTCTTTTGAGATCATCTTGAATTTCCCTTTCCTGCCGCATCCACATCTGCTCGGTTCGATGAATTTCGTATCGATCTGGAGAACAGGGATGATATTTCCACAGCTTGGGCATTCAAATCTTGAAGAAGTGACTTGTGGTCGGACATCTGATTTCTGTCTGACAATCCCTTCGATCATGATGAGTTGCCCTAGATGTTTGCTCCTTAGATGACGGATCATCACTTTCTGGCTTTTGGGTAAGTGCATAACTCGGATGGTGATAGTATCCGGCCTATTAGGGAGATCGAATCCATCCAGACTCATCTCTGCAGCTTTCAATACCTCTTCAGGCTCTTCTAGCAGGAGTTCTGAGAGTTCAGGGTCAAACTTCGAAAGTTTCATGAAATCAATGTAGAAATAGTTTTGACCTTTCCTTACTGCTTCAAGAAGATCAGGTTCATAATTCCTCTCGAAAAATTCCTGGAACTTCTGGATCAGAGTAGTCGTTTCCAGTGCAGATTTTTCGGATTCCATCGTCTTTTTTTACTAATATGCGTTTGATTCTTAAACCTTGTCTTCCAGGTTGTCCAGTGGAAAAAGAGCTAACGCTACGATTTTTAGGTTTAAGAAGGGTGGGATTATTTCACACCAACTTTCTTGAGATTCACGACAAGCATCTCGAGCGCAATATGTACTTCCTCTTCGCTCTTTGTCCCTGTGCAGACAATCTTCCCGTTAGAGAACAGGAGGAATGTGGCTTTTGCCGCTTTCAATTTGTATACCAGTCCAGGGAACTGCTCAGGTTCATATTCGGTGTTGTCAAGTTTCATGGCTAGGGTGTTCAGATTCAGATCCATCCCTACGCTTCCTGAAGCGACTATGTTCTGTATTGCGAGAACAGGAGTTACCTTGATCTTGATATTGAGTTTCTGGAGGCTTTTGATGATTTTTTGAAGTGATAACGCTACCTCTTCTATAGTCTTTGCTCCAGTGCAAACCACTTTGCCTGAACTGAAGATTAACGCAGACGTTTTTGGTTCTTTTATCCTTATTACAAGCCCAGGAAACTGTTCTGGGTTGTATTCAGTATTAGAAAGGGTCGCAGCCATCTTTTCTAGTGGTATGTCATGCTCTAATGAGGTTGAAACTACGATATTTACGATTCTTATATCAGTTTTAGCCATTTTTTGCCCCCCGGTGATAAATTCTTTATAAACAGTTATAAATCACTACTTATATTTAAATACTTTCATTTTTAAATGGAATCATCAGAATCTAGAGGTTATTGTATGGGGCACTCCTTGGTTTCCTGTGGAAATACACTAAATTTGGCTATTTCTGGGTCTGTCGAGAAGATTTTAAGTATAACTTGTTGATAACCCCTTGATTTCAAATGGAAGTATAGTATTGTGGATTTTTAATAAATTTTCATCAACTTCCTGAGGGATATAGAGAAGAAAATAGAGAAGAGGATATATACTGCGAACCAACCGGGGTTCCACCCGAAAATCGAGAAATCATTAAAAGGATGAGCTTTATTGTTCCCTAGTTTTATAGATTTGATCCCGCTGCTATACTTCTCCTCCACCTTTGCATACTTAGTATAATCAATCGTAACCTCTTTTTGCTGGATCACTTCATCATGTTCGAATTCGAGGAGATACGTCCCTTGAACACCTTCTAAAGTCCAGGTAGCAATCTTCTTTGATCCCCAGAATGAAGGTATATCAAATATATCCTGGTCTGCTTCAGAAACCAAAACAATTCCCTCTGGCACGGTCAGAGTGATATTTCCTGCGGCGTCCCGTACCATCTTCGCAGTAACAGTGAATTCCTGGTTCGGGAGCAATGGCTCATATGCCAGATTAGCGGTGAACCACCCAAATATTATGATGATCGGAAGGAAAGTTATGAGTGTCGGTTTGAATGACTGCATCATATACTTCATGTTCGTCTCCATGACCTGCTTTTGGACACGCATCATCTTTTCAGGATGGCTCCTTAACTCTTTCATCTGTTTCTGAAGGGTCTTAAGCTCAGTCTTCAAGTCTTTCATAAGGCTTTGATTAGTCATCCATTTGTAGACAAATGTGATGATCACTGACATCAGAAGTGAGATGATAGCGATCGACAGAATCAGAGGTAAATTTACAAGAGGTCTGAATATTGGATCTACAAACGATTCAAATACGATTTTTTTTATCCCCTTAAGTCATGAACTTCCGCATCATGGGGTTCATGTCCATCATGTGCTGTTTAGCAATCTCTTCATATAACCGATATATAATCATTACGGTAAGGAGCAATCCAGTGCCGCTTGTCAGCGCGCCGGTAACGTCAGCGAGTGCAGCCAAGAAACCAATCGTCACTGCACCCATGATGGTGAGAGGACCTATATATCTCTGTAGAAGTCTTTCCATTACCCGAGGATCCTTCCTGAATCCAGGGATCTGCAGTCCAGAAGACATAATCTGTTTTGCCTGTGATTTTGCGTCCATCCCTGCAGTCTGTACCCAAAAATAGCTGAAAATCGTCGCACCGATGATCATGATAAGCATATACGAAAGCGCATGCATGATATCAGATTGTCTGAACGCTGCTGCAATCCCGTTATCCATAGGGAAGAACTGGAAGCTTTTTGTAATAATCGCTTCAACCAGGTTCGGTGGGGTAACCCATGAGACAAAGCCAGTAGCAGGAGTATTCCCGCTGAATGTACCAAGCCAAGGATGTCCCCATTTCTCAAGAAGTGTCGCCCATAACTGGATGTTCGCCAGAAGCGCTGCCACGAGAATGACTGGGATGTTAGAAGTGTAAATGAAGGATAACGGCCATCTGATTCCCTGCCCTCTTACCCGTCCGAAAGAGAGGGGGATCTCTATTTTCATGGCCTGTGTGAAGACCGCAATCACAAACACAATAATCGTGAATACTACAGCAAAAAACATGAGTGCTGCAGTAACCGGCTCTCGTACGAGCAAAGACCTGATGAGTTCAGGAATAGCTCCGATAAAAGCTTCGCTTGCGACCCCTGCTTCAGTGATATGGAGAGGAGAGAGGGCACGTACGAATAAAGATTGTGATACTCCTGCAGCGATAAAGAGTGAGATGCCTGACCCGAAACCCCATTTAGAGATGACTTCGTCCATGAATAGGATAATGAACCCTCCAAGGATCAGCTGGAATACTAACAACAGCTCTAATTCGAACCACAGCGAAGTTCCTGCAAACTGAGCAGCAGGAACAAGTCCGCCCATCATGACATAGATAAATGCTTCGAAGATGATGAAAAACACAGCAAGGAGCTTTTGTACTCCCTGGAAATTCCGCTTACCATCTGCAGTGGTCAAGTCAAATTTAACAATACCTGAACCGTTCAGCAGCTGAAGGACGATGGATGCGGTCACTATAGGACCGATACCAAGCGACATCAAAGAACCGAACTGGGCTCCTAGGATCATAGAAAGATATTCAAACTGTCTGAGTGCGCTATTCGGGTCAAGACCGAATAATGGAATCACTCCCATAATAAAGAATAGAACCAGGATTATACCTGTCCATTTTAGCTTTTCCTTGAAGGAAAGCTTTTTTTGAGTCGGACCGGCCACTTCCGGCAGGTTCATTAAAATCGTTTTGAAAAAGGACATCGTATTTATGCTTCTTCTTTCTCTTTATTAATCTTTGTTACTACTTTCCCGCCACCCGCTGTAACCTTTTCAATAGATTTAGGTGTCGCTTTGTCGACGGTAATCATGAGTTTTGAGTTAACTTTTCCTTTGGATAACAGTTTGGTGAATTTAGCTTTCGTGAGATCAATGTTGATTACGCCGTCTTTTTGTGTGGCGTATTCTTTCTTAATGAATGTAGGGACCATCTCCTGGAGTTCTCCTAGATTGATGGTGATATCGAATGTGGGTTGACCATGCTTCTTGAATCCGTGTTTTCCCATATAATTCTTAATCTTGAGGTAAATTCCTTTCTTTGCATCTCCTCGTTTCCCTGATCCTGCGTTGCCACGTCCTCCTCTATGGCCTGCTCCTCTGTTCTTTTTCATGGAGCCATAGCCATGGGTCTTATGACCTCTTTGACGTGATGATTTTGACCGTTTCATTTGACCATCCTCTTGATCAGATCATTCATTTTATCTTTCCTATTCCCTAGGACTCCTCCCTGGGCGAATGACTTCTTTATTCCACCTCTCTCAAATCCACCTACAGGCGGGCTTAGGAGATATGTCTTTCCAGTCTTTCTTTTCTTTTCCAAGAGCTTCTCGGTCTCAGCGTCAATATTTCCCCAAGTCGCATAATCTTTCACTTTAGCGAGCATACCCATAACAACAGGATCTCCTTTTAGGACCACGCAGTTATGTTTCTTCCTGAGATTCAGCATCGTGAGTGTATCTTTTATTCCTGACATGACTCCGACAGTCCCCCTTATCTGGATGACTGCAACATTTGGGTATGATTTTTCCTCTACCATTTTACTCTTTCTTGATACTCCCGCTTACGATCTTATTCTCTTCTTCGAGTTTTCCTGGAATCTTTGTCTTTGTCAGCTGTTTCAATGCATCGACACAGGCATAGATCATGTTCAATTTTGTCTTGGTCTGACCTTTGGCCTTGGACCAGATATCATCTATACCTGCCATCTTGAATATCTTTTGGCATTCTCCTTCTGCGACGAGGCCTTTTCCTTTAGGGGCGGATTTCAATGTCAGTATGACAGATCCACATTTCCCTGTGACCGTAAATGGAATCGTATGCGGTCCTCCGCAAGCGCATTCCCAGCTTCCACAGCCCCGTTTTACCTTGAATATGTTAAGTTTCGCGTTCCGGATCGCTTTCTCTCTTGCAGGAACAGTCTCTTTTGACTTTCCAAATCCGATACCTACATAGCCATTCTTGTTACCTGCGACAGCAATGGTCGAGAATTTCGGTTTGTTCCCTTCTCTTGTCTTTTTCTGCGTCTGACGGAAGACCCTTCTTTGTCCGCCGCCGAACTTTCCTTTGGCTTGTCCGATAAGCAAAAGATCAGTCTCAAGATTAGGGATAAGAACATCTACAATCTCTGCTTCCCCAATATTTCCGCCTTTCGTAAGGATCTCATCGATATCCTTCACTTCTCCGCTCTTGACCTTCAACCCAAGTTCTGTCCTTGGTTTCCAGGCCTCTTTGTCGAAAGTAGGTTTCTTATCATCTCTTCTGGAAAATATTTTCTTTTTCATTTTTATCCGGTAATCTTTTTCTTGAATTCATCGACGAGGGTTCCGATCGAGGTCGGATCAATTTTCGCCTTAAGGTACCCTGAGAACTGTTTCTCGAACAGTTCTTTCGACTCTTTCTTAAGCTTCTCCGCGTAGTTTTTGATATGATCTCCTTTAATCCTATCTTCTGTAGGAAGTTTCTCATCAGGCACTGAGACGTCGAGACCGCTGTCTTTTACGCCTTTTAGAACAGCGTATAGGCGCGATCCGTTCGTTGATCTGTGGAAACCGAAGTCAGATACGACTTTCAATACTTTCTTCTTCGTTGCTTTTTTCCCTATCATGAGTCCGGTAAGGTATGCAGCAGGAATACTTGTCCGTGAAAGCTTCCACCCGAGTCTTGCAAGTTCTCTTGAGTGGGCACTTGCGACAACTTTATCTCCATCTGCATGATACTCTATGATCTGGACTGAGATGTTATCAACAGATTTCCTGATGACAAGCCTTTTTTCCATGGATTTCAGGAGAGCAAGACGTCTCTTGTAATTTGTCTTTCCATTCCTTTTCCTTCGGTAAATCACAACACTATTTTTTTTTGCCATTTTATTCCTTGATTAATCCCTTCTCGTTGATATACATCTTGATGTGACGGACGCTCCTGAAGAAGCCCCCTTTTGATTTTGAATAGAGATCCCGATATGCTCCTGTGGTAATCTTCTTATTATCTCGTAATTTTTTCAGGAGTTCTCGTTGTTTCCTGACATGATTCATCCATCTCTCTTTCTTAGGGAGTCTTGCGGTAGATTTACCTTTCCTCGATCCTTGGCCTCTCCGTTTCCCTTTAGCCTTCTGTTCCATCTGCTTCCTGGCCCGCACTCTGGATGGTCCTATTATAGGGACTTTTTCAATCGCCTTGTCTTTTATCAAGTTCCTGATATCTACTTTGGTGATAGATTCCTTGATATCCTCAAGACGGTCTCCATCGAACTTAATCTTGCTCTTAGAGGTCTTTAGGATGGTTGCGGCCAATCGTTTCTGGATTTTGAGTCTCATTTTTCTTTTGTAGTAAGGACCTTGTCAAGTTCCTTCTTTTCAGCTTTCTTCTTGTCGATATCATCTAAGGGTGTATCGTCCTTATCCTCGCTTTCTTTTTTCTTTGCCTTCTCTGATTTTTCTTTGGCTTTCTTTTTCTTCTCTTCTGCGAGTTTATGTTTCTGTTGCTGTTTCTCTTTTTGTCGGTCAACGACTTTCTTGATGAACCCTTCTGGGTCTTTGATATTCAGTAGCTTGATCTTCTTTTCAGTTGCGATCTTGATGATCTCAATCTTTTTCCTTATGCCGACTCCAGATGCAATAATTGCTGCTTGTTTTTCTCCTTTCACTTTTTCGAGATCTGATACATTCTCTACTATGATCGCTTCTGTCCCGTCACGAAGGAGGCCTTTTACTGTTGATGGAGACCCCCATCCGATCTTAACTGGTCGGACATATCCTTTCTTTTCGAGCCTGACTTTTGATTGGAGTCCTCGCGGCCGTCTCCATGCTTGCCCTAATCGTTTCTTCTTATGAGAGTCGCTTCTAGTGAATGTCGGCTTCTTTGCCTTCAACGCATTTCGCTCCTTCAATCGATTATCCATTTCAGCTCACGTTTTTTCCGTCTTTATTTGTGATATAGATTCCATCCTGGAAAATTCTTCTGTCCCTGTTAGTAATCCTACATAACTGTTCTATGTCCGCTGCTGTCTGCCCTGCAAGCTCTTTTGAGGCACTCTCGACGGTGATTATGGTCCCGTCTATCTTAACCTCAACATCATCTTTCATGGTCACCACTCTTGGGACTTTCTCTCCGAGGAAGTTCTTAACGATGATCTGTTTGTCTTTGATTGCGACATTCATAGGGAAGTGACTCGAACAAATCTTCAGTTGGTAAGAATGTCCTTCTACAACCCCTTTGAATATGTTCCTGATGTGCGCCCGGTAGGAAAAAGCCCGTGCTTTCTCTCTCTTGGTCGCTTTTGCGCAGGAGAGCAAGATTGCGTTCCCTTCCTTCTTCAGTTCGATCTTAGTATCCGGGAAGGAGCGTTCTACAACCCCCCTCTTTCCCTTGATGGAGACAGTATTATTCTCCACAGTAGCTTCAACCCCTTCTGGGAGTTCAATGCTCTCATTGATCGTTATCTTTGCCATTTTTAGTAAAAATATGCTATCAGCTTTCCGCCGATACCTTTATCTTTAGCTTCTTTATGTGTCATCATGCCCTGAGGGGTCGTGACGATTATAATCCCGATGTTTCTAGAGATAAGGTATCTCTTCTCATACTTCTCATATTCATCTTTTTTGACTGCGAAGTTCGGTTTAATCACTCCGCACTTGTTAATGTTCCCAAGGAGATTTAATTTGATGATATTTCCTTTTGAGTCTTTCACTTCTGTCATTTCGCCGACATAACCATTACTATTCATGATTTCCAGCACTCTCTTAATGATTGTTGAGACCGGTTTAATCACGGCGACGGTCTTTCCAGCTTTCTCGCTATTCAGTACCGTGGACAATGCGTTTGCTAGTGGATCATTTAGTGACATTATTTTCACCTAACTATATTTTTTAAACCCGATTTTGGTCGCGATCTCTCTGAAGCACTGCCTACAGAGATTAAGACCGTATTTGCTGATATGTCCCCTAATCCTACCGCATCGCTGGCATCTCTTGCTCGCGATACCCATGCCCCTTTCTTTAGGTGCGTTGTGTTTGAGGAATTTCTTCAGCTTTGCAGGTTTTACCTCGAGCTGTTTCAAGACCTTTTCATGGTTACTGTACGTCATCTTGTTCCTCCATGGAAATGTTGAACGTGGATTTCATAAATTGGATGGAGTCTGCTTGCGGAATCTTGTGGTTCTTACCAAGTTTTGTGCTCCTAATCCGTTTCTTCTTGATCCTGAATCCAGGTCTTTCGAGACTGATGCAAATCTGGAGTCCTATAACGCCGATCTTCGGGTCGTATTCAACTCCAGGGATATCGATATATTCATGTACGCCAAATGCGATGTTCCCTGCGTCGTCGAAGTTATTCTTCTTCAATACATTGTCTTTCGCTTCTAACATCCTCACCAGCAGTTTGTTTGCGTCTTCTCCTCTGAGTGTGAGCTTGCATCCGACAGGCAGTCCAGGCCGGAGGCCCCACGATGCTATCCTCTTTTCAGTCTTAGTAGTGACCGGGGCTATCCCTGTAATATTCTTCAAGAGAGTCTGCCCTTTCTCAAGCATCTTCTGGTCTTTCCCTGCACCTATGTTCAGGGTGACCTTCTCGATCCGGATTTTCCGCATAGGGTTCTTCTCTTTCTCCATTTCTATTCCTCTGGAAGCACGACTGCAGACTTATCTTTTCCAACGATGAATGCATAATTTTTTGAGGTTTCCTGCTTCTTGCCGTCTTTCATCTTGAATATGATCTTTTCCTGGCTGACATTCTCTATGATACCGGATTTGCCTACTTGTTTCCCTTTAGTGAAATAAACATAGGAGCCCGGTTCTATCTTGATATGGTCCTTGATCTTGTTTGGGTGCTCGATGATCAAGGTATCTCCTACTTTGTAACTGTCTTTCTTAATCATCATGTTCGTACCATCTGTGAAATTCAGTTGGATAACACCTTTTTGGAGTGTGGTCTTGCCTGAAATCTTGACCGGTCTGATCTTAGTCCGGTCTTTTGAAGTCTTGTTCAAGGCCAGTTTTCCTTTCATATTTATCATGATCCTGTAATGCTCGTCGATGTCCTCAAAGGAGAGAGTGTCCATGACACCTACCGGGAATCTATGATCTTTTTGTCGTTTGAGATTCACCAGGACATTCTTTCCATGTAGGAGAGTGACTACCTCTTGCTTGGTCTTTGCAAATCCAAGTATATCTCGTATGATTATCAGGAGGGGGATGCTTGTGTCCCTTGAGTGAGCCCCTGGAGTAGGTCTAAGAGTGAACATGTGCTCTTTCTTCCTAAGAGTCCAGGTTTTTGGGGCCTTAATTCTCTTTAGATGTTGTTTTGTCATTTTTCACCTTGAGTTTCCGTTTATTATCTTCAAGATAGAGCTCGGTGATCACCAGATTCGATGGAACTACCCCATATGGGACCTTGCTTCCTTCTTTCTTTATGATCTCGATACCTGCGATGAAGACCTTGCTTTTCTTCAGGTCGACAGATTCTACTTTTCCTGTCCTTCCTTTGAAGGCGCCTCTCTGAATCTTTACTTTGTCATCTTTCCTTACTTGGACCGCTCGTCTGCTATACTTTTTTCTGAGTTCTTCTGATAAGTGGACATGGACGAATTTCTGTTTGATATGGAGCGGAGCATTATACTGATATTTCCTTTGCTTCCTAGTCTGGGTACTTTTCTTCCATCCACTCGAAAATGCGCCTTTCATCTTATACCACTATCCTCGCAACTTTAGCGATACCTGGCCATCGATCGCAAGCTTCTTTGGCGATAGGTCCCTTGAAAATCGTCCCTTTAGGATTTCCTTTGTCATCTTTCAGAACAACGGCTGCGTTATCTTCGAACTTGATCCTTGTGCCGTCAGGTCTTCGGAATTCCTTTTTTTGCCTTACAATCACTGCGAAAACGACTTGTTTCCTCATCTCTGGCTTGCCTTTCTTTACTGAAGCCATGACAAGATCTCCTACGCCCCCTGCGGCTACCCTTCCTTTTACAGTCTTCAAGTTCCTTACATTGAATATCCTAAGCACTTTTGCTCCGGAGTTATCACAAGTAGGGATCTCGCACCCTACAGGGAGTGCTCGTGTTACGCGTGATGCTATAGCTTTCATTTTTCTTCCTTGGTCTCTTCTTTTGTATCAGATCCAGTCTTCTTTATCTCGTCTTTACTCTCTTCTTTTTGCTTGTAAGCGAAATCCTCTCCGACTTTCTCTATAATCGTGAAATGTTTGGTCTTTGAGATAGGTCTGGTCTCTGCAATCTTGACTGTCTCTCCTTTCTCTGCAGATATACAGGGCGGGTTATGGACCTTGATCTTGGTCCTGACTTTTTCGTATCTTTCGAACTTTTGGACGAACCTTCTCCGTTCCCATGTGACGACTGCGGTCTTTTGCATGAGTGATTTGACAACAGTCGCAACGAAAGTCTTACCTCTGATTTTCAAAGTCCCATGGAATGGACAGTTCGGATCAGTGCAAACTTTTCCTGGCGGAGCTACCTTGATTCCGATGTCCTTGTGATCTTGCTTTTTCTTAGCCATTTTTTTATCCTCTCTTCCGGTCTTCCGACCAGATGAACTCCTTCGATCGTGATGCCGTCAATCTCGAATGTGTGCTGGTCCTTAATGAACCGCTTGACCCCGTCTTTTGTCTTGATCCCGATCATATTGCGGGTCTCGTCAATGACAGTGCCTGACACTCCGACCGTGGTTGAGTTCTTAGACGCGGTGATCCGCACCGATGTCCCTATCACTCCTTTTTCGAGCAAACTTTGCCTGCCCATGGTCATCCAAGCCTTATTCCAGCTCAATCGTTTCAGGCGGAAATCCCATCTTAGTCAGGAATTTCTTCACGCCTTCCTTGTGGTTGCCTTGGAGCTCGACCTTTCTGTCCTTGATCGTCCCGCCGCATGCAAATTCGGTCTTGAGTTTCTTTAGGAGATCCTTGAGATTGATCTCCTTCTCGTCGATACCGGATAGCAGGGTGTGGATCTTTCCGAACTTTTTCTTCAGGGTCGAAACCTCAATCTTCTGTGTCTCTTTCGCGATAGTCTCGCAGACACAGAGGTCTTTAGGCAATCCGCATGTTGTGCATATCTCACTCATTGTTCTTTGCTAGTATTGACCTTATCTTGGCGATGGTCTTCTTCATCTGCTTGACTTGCCCTGGGCTTTTAGGTGTTGTGCCAGTCGCAATCTGAGCATTCTGCTTCATGAGTTCAGTCTGGATCTCTTCGAGTTTCGCAACTAGATCTGAGCTGTTCATGTTCTGCAGTTCTTTGAATTTCATTCTTTTTTCTTATCAGATTTTTCTGACTTAGTCTCTTTTTTCTCAACCGGTTTCTCTACATTCTCTTCTTTATTCACAGGTTTTTTCTTGACTGATTTTTTAACCGGTTTTTTCTTGACTTCTTTCTCAACTACTTCTTCCTTGATCTCTTCTTTGATTTCGTCAAGTACAATGATCCTGTCTGGCAGTATCAGATCAGGGGGCATAATCTTCACTTGAATCCCTATAGTCCCTGTCTTCAAATG
>JAUUYB010000161.1 GCA_030590605.1 Candidatus Woesearchaeota archaeon | reverse complement strand
GACACTAAAGAATTATCTGAACAAACTAAAAAAAATATTGCGCAATCAAGAAAAGAGATTTCTGAAGGCAAATTTGTAACATTATCTGATATTAAGAAGAAATATAATATTAAATAGGTTTTCTAGATGTATGAAATTATATTAGCAAAAAATGTTGAAAAATATTTAGACAAACTTAATTCTAAAGATAGAGAAAGGATTATCAATTCATTAGAGAAATTAAGAATTAGACCAGAACATTTTTTAGTAAGACTTGTCGGAGAAAAAAGTTATAAATTTCGAGTAGGGAATTATAGATTAATAGTTGATTTGAATAATAATCAATTATCAGTTCTTGTTATAAAAATAGGGCATAGAAAAAATATTTACAAAAAACGGAATTAAAATAAATTCTGTGGGTCTCGAAACTTCGTTTCGTACGTTGCACTAACCAGGGTCGTGATTCTCGTCATCAAAATCAAAAAGGTTTATAAACATCTTCTTTGTGGATTTTCCCTACGGTGAACAGATGAAAGCGATACTATACACGACTAAATATGGAGCTACCAGAGAATACGCAGAATGGCTGTCAGCAGCCGCAAAGATACCTTCAATAGACATCAAGCAGGACCCGGACATCGCCAGATACGATGGACTCATCCTCGGAACACCTGTTTTCGCAGACCATTTCAGGATATCGAAGTGGATGAAGACCCATTGGAACACACTCAAAGGAAAGGAGATCATAATATTCTCTACAGGAGTCAAGCCGAATCAGGGGACTATCAAGGAAGCTCTTCCATGGGTAGATAAAGAGATATCTTATCATCCTCTTCCAGGGAGAGTTATACTTGAAGAACTCAGAGGGATCGACTGGCTCATCGCGCGGATCATATCGATAAAAGATAAGAGCCTGGTGAAGGATGAGGTCAGGCAAGAGCATATCAAGGAACTAATCAAGGCCGCGAAGAAGCTGTGACTTTGAATCGGATTGAACCTTTCTTAACATTTATATAATCGTTATGTTCTAAGAGGTATATGAAACTAAAAATACTGATCATAATCGCGCTTCTGGCATTTGCAGCCGGATGCGAAGGGGATCGTGTGCCTGATCAACCTCTGGCAGATGACTCTCTTGCGACGCCGGTAATGGCTTCGTCAGTAGCAGAATCGAATAACATGTTCGCAGCAGATATGTACAACACGCTTTCTTCGGAAGATAATCTTTTCATCTCCCCATGGAGCATATCTTCTGCTCTAGGGATGACATTTGAAGGTGCCAGAGGCAATACTGCTGTCGAGATGCAGGAAGTACTGTACTTCCCAGATTCTGATATCAGGCTTCCTGGATTTGCCAGTCTCACGAACAGCATATCCGGGAGCGAAGAGTACAAGCTCAGGACAGCGAATGCGCTTTGGGCTGAGAACAGTTATGAGTTCCTGCCTGAATATATGACGACTGTGCAGAGCTATTATGTGGCTGA
The DNA here is from genome assembly GCA_030590605.1 of Candidatus Woesearchaeota archaeon. Lineage (GTDB taxonomy): Archaea > Nanobdellota > Nanobdellia > Woesearchaeales > JAUUYB01 > JAUUYB01. The sequence goes on along the minus strand of JAUUYB010000161.1, from coordinate 454 downwards.
AATCACCAATATGGATTTCGTCAATGATGCAGAAGGGTCGCGTGAGACCATCAACACCTGGGTCGAAGAGAAGACTGAGGATAAGATCAAGGATCTCATACCTCCTGGCAAACTCACTGCTGATACCCGGTTAGTCCTCACTAATGCAATCTATTTCAAAGGGTCCTGGGTGATAGAGTTCGATAAGGACGATACTCAGGATCGGGAGTTCTATATCACACCTGAAGAGCCAGTCGATGTCCAGACGATGATGTTACGGGAAGAAAGCTTCAATTATCTCGAGACAGAAGCGTTCCAGGCAGTCGAGCTTGATTATGAAGGCGAGGATCTGTCTATGATCATGATCTTACCTACTGATACACTTGAAGATATTGAGATATCTTCTAGCCTGGTCGAAGAGGTCAAATCTACGATGAGGAAACAGAAGATCGATCTATACATGCCTAAGTTCACG
>JAUUYB010000155.1 GCA_030590605.1 Candidatus Woesearchaeota archaeon | reverse complement strand
GCTCTTACTTTCATCGAGAAGCCTGCGTTCCCGTAGGGACCCACAAAATGAGCAAAGCTCATTTGTGCCAGAAAACCTATCGGTTTTCTTGGCTCCCCTAACGACGGCTCCAATGTGTTCAGCGTTGAAGCTCGGACTGACGATAGTAGCGAGGATTTCATAATAGCCTATCCAGTGGTAGATTTTATTAATCATTTTACAACTCTAACTGTTTATGGGAAAGAAACTTCTCCTCCATGTATGCTGTGCGCCCTGTTCGACGCATGCAATAGTCGAGATGCAGAAAGAATATGAAGTGACGCTCTTATTCTCAAACTCGAACATATATCCTAAAGAAGAATATGAGAAGAGACTTGCTGAGGCGAAGAAGATATCTAAGATCTATGGGCTGCCTCTTGTCGTCGATGAATATGATCATGAGTCGTGGCTAAATGAAATAAAAGGACTGGAAAATGAGCCAGAGAAAGGGCTGCGCTGCGAAAAATGCTATGAGTATAACCTGTCCAGGACTGCCACATATGCAATAGAACATGGATTCGATTCCTTCACTACGACACTCACCATATCTCCGCACAAAGATTCTCCGACAATATTCAGGATAGGCAAAAGATTGGGATCATTCCTCGAGAAAGACTTCAAGAAGATGGATGGATTCCAGAAATCTACCTTGTTATCTAAAGAACATGGATTGTACAGACAGGATTATTGCGGTTGCGAATTCTCTATGCGTCGTTAAGCAGAAGTGTCGCGTCTCCCAGACTGTAGAACCGATATCTTTCCTTTATCGCTTCTTTATATGCCGAAAATATCTGCTCTTTTCCGATATAGGATGAGACAAGCATGAGAAGAGTAGACTTCGGAAGATGGAAATTCGTGATGAGTCCTTGTATCCTGTTCTTCCACTCATATCCCGGATAGATGAATATATCTGTCTTGGATCTTTGAGGGATGATGATCCCTGCATCGTCTGCTGCTGATTCCAACGTCCTTACAGATGTTGTGCCTACACAGAAAAGTCTCCTTTTCCTGTTGTTGATGAGATCAGCCGCTTCTTTGCTGACCTCAAAATATTCTTCATGCATCCTGTGATCCTGCAGTCTCCCTCTGACAGTCATGAACGTTCCGTAATCGACGTGAAGGCAGACTTTTACAATCACTACACCTTTTTTTCTTAAATTGTCCAGCAGGTCTTGTGTGAAATGAAGCCCTGCTGTCGGCGCTGCCAGAGAGCCTTCTTCTTTTGCGTATACTGTCTGGTATTCTTCATCGCTACTGAGAGCCTGTTTGATGTATGGGGGAGTAGGGAGTTCGAACAAGTGCGCTCTTACTTCTTCAGTTATGGGTCTATCGAACTGGACTGTAAAGATGTCGTAATCCTTGGCGATCACAGTTCCTTCCAGGTCAGAAAAGATGTACCTGTTCCCTATCAGCACATTCCTGCTCTTGATCCTGCACTTGAATGTCCTGTCATCGACAGTCTCACACAGGACAAGTTCTGCATTCCCTCCAGTGGCTTTCTTCCCTCTTATCTTCGCTTTGCTTACCTTGGTCTCGTTTATTACCAGGATGTCCCCTTCATTAAGGAAAGAAGGCAGATCATAGAAATTGTGATGAGTGATATTATCACCCTGGACCACGAGCATCCTTGCATGGTCTTTTGGGACAACAGCATGCTGGGCTATAAGTCCTGGCGACAGGTCGTAATCGAATTCCTCAGGGTCCACCTTCAAACCTCTTCTTGAATTTTCCCCTGAATCCCTGGAATTCACCATCAGCTATCGCTTTTCTCGCGTCCCGAAGCATCTCCTGCATGAAGAACAGATTATGGTAACTGGCGAGCCTGTAAGCCAATGGTTCACGAGTCTTGAATAGATGGGATATGTAATCTCTTGTGTGTCTCTTACAGACTTTGCATGAACATTCCGGGTCAATCGGTCTGGTATCGGCCTTGAATCCTGAATTATCTATATTGATCGGACCATCCCTCGTAAATAGGCTTGCGTGGCGCGCGTTTCTCGTCGGGAAAACAGAATCGAATGTGTCAACTCCCAACGAGATCGCATCTAGGATGTCTGAGGGAGACCCTAACCCCATGACATATCTTGGTTTATCTTTCGAGCAGTTCTCTGATGAAAGTTTTATCATATCGAACATCTTGTCTTTTGGTTCTCCTACAGCGAGACCGCCGAATGCGATGCCATCGAAATCCAGGCTGTCTATGT
>JAUUYB010000110.1 GCA_030590605.1 Candidatus Woesearchaeota archaeon | reverse complement strand
GTTTTCGTTGTTTTCGTCCTGCCCAATTAAATAGAAAAATTTGGGTGTAATGAAATGAAACCTTTTATACTTTGTTAGACGAAATTTTAATTTTGTTGGGTTTTTGTTGGTCGGATAAAAGAAGTTTTTCTTCTGAAACTTGTTTCAGCTATCTGTCACGAAGTGACTAAGGCGGCACCCCTATTTGAAAATTTACCCTACGATTGTATATAACATGAATTACCCCAAAGTATTCATAACTGCTATCATCTCAACATCAGAAAGATCCCCAGTATCACGCTCAGACTCAGGAAGACGAGGAAGAGGATGAAGTCAGTGAATCCTCCTGATTTGATGGCTCCTTTTATGCGTGCGGGCAGAGGGAAGAACCAGGCGACTCCACTGTGGTTGAAAGAGTCGAGGAGGAGATGAGATAGGTATCCGATCAGGATCGCGATGCCATATATTGTGTAGCCCATCTGGAACAGCACCAGGAAGATGGTCAGCGGGATGAGCAGGCTATGAAAGACGCCCCTATGACCTGCCAATAACTTAACCAGAAAGGAGATAGGTCTGATCTTCCTTCCGATCGCTGAATCAGGGTGGTCTATATCAGGCATGAATGATGCCAAAACTACAAGCAAGAAGAAAATTGCGTGCTCCTTGACGCCCAGATCAATAAAAAAAAGAGAAATAACACCTAACAATATCGAGAATGTCAGATGGGTCCTGCCCTTCATTCGCTCTTGAGTTCCTGCTCAGGATCAGGATTCCTATCTACAGAGTTCGCCGTGAACTCGAGACGGTCGAACATCTGATTCACTTTCACCCTTCCCTTAACCTTGATGAGACTTCCCATCAAATCATTCTTCACTTTCTCGAATGCTTCCGGGGTGTCCTTGAATTCAAGAATCTGCTCTTTTGTCATCCCCAAGAGCGCCTCAACCTGATCCCTGAAGAAAACCGTCCGTATATTACTGGTACCGTCATCCAGAAAGACATTGACAAGGTATGAGAACTCAGGAGTCACCTTGCCATGCTGCTGACATTGATATCCTTCTTCATTAGGTCTTGCTCTTCCTCCACAGTCCGGGCAGACCTCAAAATATTTCGGTTCGAAAGCCTGGACCACAGTAGCCAATACTTCCACATTTCCGTCAGTCCCCTGGAGGTCAGCGATGCTCTTTCGTGATGCCTCTTGAGGTTCTATTGTCGCTTTGACCTCTCCGACAGTCTCACCAGCAGGATTTATCTGGAACAGGCTCCTGTCATTCAGATGGATCTCTTTGTTCCCACGGTTCTCCTTGACGAAGCCGTCCTTCAGCCTCACGATATCTTCGACCTTTACCTGAGCAATCTTATCAGTCTGGTCTCCCCAGCACACGATACGAGTGGTCCCGGTCTCATCCCCGATTATCATGGAACCTACCTTCCCTGAACGGGTCCCTGTGTTGAACTCCCTCACATCATAGACCGCAACAACTTTGCCCACAGTCTCAACGTTCCTCATCCCAGGCAAGATACTATCAATCTTCAGTTTTCCAGTGGTGTTTTCGATCAGCTTCACGCCCAGTTCGTTCGCTATTATGTGAGCTGCACCGTCCTTAGAGATCAGCCCTGAGAGCTGTTCCATCTTCGCCTTGACCTTTGATTCTACGTCTGTGGAAGAAAGTTCGGACGCACCAACTATCTTCGCTATCATATCTTCGTATGGTATCTGTATCATGATTTCCCCCTGCTCAGACCGAGAGTGCGGTTCTTTATATAATTTATTGTGGTGGAGACGGAGGATTTAGGAAAGCGCTTCAATAATCCTTAATTTCTCTTCTATCCTAGGTACATAAGTCTCAGATTCTGCACACCTTGTAGGGACTTCCTGACAGTACCAGGACGAACCATCTGCGTTAATATATTTTATACCATCATGGTATCCCTGAAGCACCCCTTCTATCGGGAACTCATCTATATTATGCTTCTTTTCCAGGTATCCCTTGACCCATAAAAGATATTGTGATCCTGCATACATCTGGATCTCAATATTATCTTCATCCCACGAAGTAAGGATAGAATCATAGATTGTAAATGCGTCATATAATTTCAGCTTTGGAAACCTAGTCTTAATCTTCGATTCCACCTGGCTCACCGCAGGCTTGAACATCTGGGTGAGACCGTGCGCCTTACTGTCGCCTTGCATGTTGATAGAATGGAACCCTGATTCCTGACCGATCATACCCCCTAAGATGCGATAATCTATGCCCACTTCTTTAGATACATCATATATCTGGCCAATATCTACCCTGTCTATAGTGTGAGAAGGTCTAGGGATCTCACTGAAATCCCAGGAGAGATCAGAAATACTGGACTTGAAAAATTTATCAGCAAATGAATCGAAAGCCTGGCTCTCCTTAACCGCATATCCCGCGAATGATATCTTAATAGCAGGTGCATCGACTGACCTTAGCTTCCCTTCTGAACCAATAGGTATACGGACATTCGAACACCCAAGGAAATGAGATACTACCATTCCGATCCATTCTCCATACTTATAGAAATAAACCTTAGTAGCAGTCCCCTCTTCAATAATGAAATAATAATCTCCCCCAAGCGCATCTATAGATTCTTTATCCGCTAACGGAGATTTAGGATCATCACGTGCAATCTGTACTATCACTCCACGAGATTCCAACTTATCCTTGATATCATCCATGATCGTGAACGTAGATGCCTTATCTGAATCAGTATCAAGCACTATGACCTCCTTCCCCTCCCTCACTATGCATGCGTCCTTCGCCTCATTGCATGACGTACCGCCTGGACAACAGGAGCAATCGAATATCAGGCTGCCGTCATCACATCTCATCCCAGGAGAATCAGCAGATGACCTGCACTGACCGTGAGGGGTACTATCACAATCATTTTTAGTTACACATATATTGCCCTCACATGCCTCACCTTCAGGACATCCGCAACTATCGCAACGAGGCCGGAATGTACCATCAGAATAACACATCTCAAATCCCTTACATGTATTGAAAGGAGTGCCGTCACAAGATGTGATCTCTGGTATTATCGGGAGTATCGGAGGGAGAATAGGCATATCGACACCTATAGGGAAAAACTCGCAGTAACTATTCTCGTTGCACTCGAAGAACTCATTGCAGTGGCATTCAGGGTTCTCAGGAGTCCCGCTATCCCCAAGACAGTCAGGAACGAGAGCGTAAGCAGTCTCTCCAGTACCTGTGATTTCCCTGCATTGTGAATTACCATAACAGAAACCAAGCGGTATCTCCTGAAGTGCTCCGCCGGCCATGATCTGGCAGACTTCCTTATCTGTAGGGGGTATATCAGCCGGAGTCCCTCCAGACACACATCTACCATCGATACAACTCTCACCTTGAGGGCATGGGCAATCATCTGTTGTGCCCTGAATCCCATCAAATCCATTGCAATTCTCGACAAGCTGATATGTCTCAAACCCGGTATCAGGGTTCTTGATATGGCTGCAGACCTTGTCTTCGTAACACCATCCTACCACTATCCAACCATCGTTAGACTGGCACGCAGGCCACTTCTTTTGTGAGAACGAGAGACCTAATGTCTCAAGAGGATCTGTACCTTGAGATAAGTATTGGCAAGTCTTCTGATCATTACAATACATCTCCTCGCTGCAAAGACAATCATCTGAAGTCCCTAAAATGCCATCATAACCATAACAATTTTCCTGGAGTTGATACGTCTCGATGCCATTATCAGGATCCTTCACTATAGTGCATAGATAGTTAGCCGAACAAGTGTTACGTGACGTTCCATCAGAGCATCTCTCTTCGACATCATCCCTGATCAATTTTTTTGCTTCTAATGATAAGTCAAGTGAAAAATTCAGGACAAACTGATCCTGCCCACTAGACAGATTTTTATCCACCCTCACGCAAATGATGGATTCTTCCCGATCCAGGGCCTCTACCCCGCAATCAGCACCGAAACCCCATGTCTCACCATCAATAGAATATCCATCAATCTGATCCCTCACACAATACTCTGTCTCTTGAGCATCTTTTTCCCCGCATTCTATTATTATCTCCTTTGCCTTAGCTTCAATCCCAAGCATCTCTCTTTCCGGAATCCGGATTATGCCCTCGAAAGCCAACGAGAATGTGTAGTTTCCTGCAGTCTTTTCAGGAGCACGTTCTTTCAATATCGCAGCTACGGTCGAGTCAGTGACAAATAAATCAGGATCTGATTCTATTATGGTCCTCCAATCATATACTGTTATGTCCGCATCCATCCAGTTCGTGCTCCGCAAGGCCCTTGTCTCAGGGTATAGGGGTCGTTTCTATAATGCCCAAGACCTCCTGGATGAGATCTATGCCTCTATGGCAGACCGTACAACACCGAAGCTGCTCGGCTT
>JAUUYB010000008.1 GCA_030590605.1 Candidatus Woesearchaeota archaeon | reverse complement strand
GAAGCTCGGACTGACGATAGTAGCGAGGATTTCATAATAGCCGCTTGTCGGCTCTATTTGATAAGCCGGTCTTTTGGAAGATTGAAATAAACAGTGATCTTGTCTAATATGTTCTCTCTTGGTGTGTTTTTGTCTGCTTCCCAGTTCTCGACAGATGTGGGGGTCACTCCGAGCAGGTCTGCAAACCGTACCTGTGAGAGATGGGCCTGATTTCTGAGATAGGATATCTTTCCTCCCAAGGTCTCCTGACCAAGTTCCCATGAAGGTATGTTCGGCTGATGATAATTTCCGATTTCCATCCTATGCATCGGATGGAGGTAATGCCCTCTTCGATAGAGGTCCCATACAAGAGCCCTGTTCTGGATGAGAAGCTTTCTCGAATTAGGCGGAGCTATGGGGTATCCCAACTCAGTCCCTAACTTGCTCATCATCGACATATAGAACTGATTTTTTAGCCTTAAAGAGAACACTGCGCTTCCACCCCGATAGTTGATATTCGTCCTTGAAATCCCGCCGGCAAAAAGACCTTCCAACTGTGTTCTTTCTTTAAAGACCTCGAATACTTTTTCGGGATCTCCGCCCAGGCCTAGGTCTTGGGTTATCCAGGATTTAATGGCTTTCGAGGAGAACTGGAGATATGGGGTAAGATAATAAGATATGACTGGACCGTTACCCAGGAATTCGATGCATTCCATCACTTTCTTCTGGTTAGTCTCCAAGCCGTTCTCGACGTCGATAGGCTTATCCTCTATTTTCGATTCTGCTATGATATTGTATTGGTTCCGGATGAATGAAGATATCGTTTCAAGAAACTGATAGTTAGGGTCATTCTTTCCTTTGCGGGTCAGTTTCTTCATGTTCAACCTGATGAGTCCAGGACGGTTTAGGGGTTTATAGGCAATAAACCCAAGCACACCTAACAGAAGGCATTCATTGAATCCCATATCAAGCGGGATAGTCACGCTGTTCTGCCAATCGAAAGGGGTCGCAGAAAAGTTAGGGTATACTCTTTCAGCTTCAAAGAGATTTCCATGATATGCATCATACTTTTCCCTGAGAAAATGTGTGGCGGGGGGAATCAGACGTCCAGTTACGATATCTTTAGGATTACCTACGAGTCGCCTGATAGCTTTTGATGTGCGGTTAGTGTGGATCTTACGCCTATACCAATCTTTCTCTATTATCGCAGCAAGGGTGATCGTAGTGATCTGAGCCCCTTCGTCTTTGCGTTTGACCAAGTTGTTTTCTCTGATATTTTTTAGGAGAAGCTGGGCAGCAAGATCGATACGCTGTTCATTTCTTTTGTATGAACGGATATCTTCAAGCTGTCCATAGTCAAAGCAAAACCTTTCTATGAGAAGTTCGTCTCTCTTTAGAGGGGCTCCAAGAAGATCTGTAAGCTCTTTTTCTTCTAGAATATTCTTAAGTACCATCTGTCAACCTCAGGGAGGGATCACTTGAATCTGCCGAAGATGAGGACGATGTTGATCAGGATGAGTCCAAGGAGGAGGAGCAGGATGTCTATCCTTATGATGTTCCCTAACAGGAGGACGAGTCCGATGAGGAAGAACCCGATTCCGAATAAGAGCAGAGAGATCTCGAGTGCAGTCCTAGTCACGAATATTTTGAGGGAGTAGAGTTTCTTCCATGCTGTCTGTTCTGCCTTGTTCACCATCCGACTGATGTTACTTTCTGTACTCTTGAATACTTCATGCAATAGACTTGTTATTTCTTTTATCATTTTCTTTTCATCAACAAAGCCGCTACCAGACCGATCGCAACACCAACACCAAGCGCAATTGCAGCCTGTTTGATCGGATCGTCTTTGATAAGCTGTTCGTATTTTTTTTCAAGATCGATGACTTTTTCATTTAGGTCTTTTGGCATGTTCTCATCCCCTCTGATTATCAGGATGGGTTGATGATATAAAAATGTTATGGTTTTAACCACTAGAGAAAGACAAAAGTAAAAAAAGAAATCATATCCTTGAGATATCTTTCATGCAGTCCTCGACTATCTTTCTGCATCTCTTCATCTTCATCATGAGATCAGGTTCGTCAGTAGCCTTCAATATCTGAGATATGCGGTCCAATACCTGGCTGTATATCCTGATTATATCCCCTTCGAGAAGATTTGTAAGGTCAAGGATATCAAAGAAATCCCCTCCATGCATTATAGGGTAGACAAAAGCTGAGATCTTGCTCATCTGTCTCCACCGGGTATCTGCTTTCAGTATCGGATGGTTCTTCAGTTTCTTCTTGAGATCAGTCATCTCCTTGGACGGGTATCTCTTGTAGAACCTGGTCTTGTCCCTATGCTCATATACGAGGCATGTTATGTAGAGGAGAATCTGATAGTCTGAAAAATTCTTGTAGTAATCTGTAGAGAACACTTCAGAGATCTGGACTTCATCGCAGAAAATGCTCGCTGCGAACCTGCCTTTCCATGTGACTTTGCCTTCTTGTGACAGGTAACCGGTGCTCTTGAGCCTCTTCAACAGTTTCGCATATGTCGCCTTGATCTGCCTGATGCCCTGTTCCTTATTCTGGAATGCATAGAGGCTCTGCGTAAGTATCCTGTCGATCTCTTCTTTTGAATGCTGCATCTCCATGTTGATCACTGCATTCACCTCTATCCTGAACTGGGATTTCAATGGCTCGACATCCTTAGAAGTGAAACGTTCGACCTTGGCATACTCAAAATTCGGGAGATAGAGCATAGAGTAGACGAAACCTTCCTTATCTATACCACGTCTTCCTGCACGTCCTGCCATCTGGAAGTATTCTTTTGAGTTCAGATATCTGAAGTTGATGCCATCATATTTTCTCAGGGCATCGAAACACACTGTCTTAGCCGGCATGTTGATCCCGACTGCGAAAGTCTCAGTAGTGTATAGGACTTTTATCTTTCCCATACCGAAGAGGCCTTCGACGATCTCTTTCATCTGCGGAATCAGACCTGCGTGGTGGAAACCGATCCCTCTTGGAAGGATCATCCGTAGAGTCTTAGCTGATTCGAGCCTGTTGATCTCTACAGGTGCATCAGCCAGCTTTTCCCGGACATATCTCGTTATCTCCGGATCAGGCCTGAAGAAGTTCTTCTTAGCTATTTCCACTGCGTGCTTCTGGCACTGCAATCTTGAGAATGTGAAGAACAGTATAGGTGTCTTGTCCTTCAGGATGTTTACGAGTTCGACATGGGATGGCATCTCCGGCCTTTCCGGCTTTTTCCCTCTTCTTCTCTTCCTCTGGACAGGGATGTCCTTGATCTCTTTGATCTCTTTAAGATCGCTTACACCCAGCTCCCGGGTGTAGAACGAATGGTGCAGCGGGACATACCTCACATCATGGTGGATGGTCTTCACGATGTGGTCCTTCTTGATGGAATGTATCCATTCAGCGAATTCATCAGCATTAGGGATCGTCGCAGAAAGACAGAGGAATCTCATGTGGTCAGGAGCGAATATTATGGATTCTTCCCAGATATGGCCACGTTCTATGTCGTTGATGTAATGGATCTCATCAAAGATGACGTATGAGACTTTATCTAAGCATGAGTCTCCGGTAATCGCCATGTTCCTGAAGATCTCTGTAGTCATTATCTGGATCTGAGCGCCCTGGTTGATCGTGATGTCGCCGGTCAGGAGACCGACCTTGTCTTTTCCGAAAAGCTCTGAGAACTCCTTATATTTCTGGTTCGAAAGTGCCTTTATCGGTGCAGTGTATATGATATTCTTCCCTTTCTTAGTGTCCATCTCGATTACATAATCCGCTACAAGTGTCTTTCCTGAACCGGTCGGTGCTGATACGACGACTGAATTGTTTTTTTCAAGTTCGAGAACAGAATCTTCCTGGAATTTGTCGAGAGTAAATTCTCTGTATTGCATAGGAGTTTGCGAGAAAGAAGGGGTATTTAAAATCTCGTTATTTGAAGTACGTAATTCTCAATCTTTCAGAAATATTCGGAAGGGTGGCGGAGTCCAGGATTCCGAAGGTGATATCGATCCCTCCTCCGGTTACAGAAGTATCTCTTTGAGCCGGACGTATCCTCATCTGTCTTTCTCTGCGGACATAACGCGCGAAGGTCCTTTCTTTGACCCAACTGACATACTCTCTTGATCTTTTACATGCCTGATGATCTGAGGAATTATCAAGGACGCAAACAGGACAGGTATCTCTTTTGAAAGGCAGGGTGTCAGCTATCTTGGCATAATAATTGATCTCAAGCTGATTCTTTTTAGGGTTATAATATGCCAGTTCAGGGAAATATGAATAGTGCACATCATGGTCATCTATCCTGATCTTACCTTTCCATCTTTTTTGCACCATTTTTCCATCTGATTGATTCGATGTCTTAGAATGATGCCCATTGAACTGCTGGATCACTACCTCCAGGGGTGAAAGCTGCCTCATGTCATTCCAGGGTCTAGATGTTCCCTGTACATACTGCTTGCCAAAACTGCTGTCATTGACACGCTTTCCGGTCCCCAGATTCTTCCTGTCTGGAACCGATTTTAAGAAGACAAAGCCGGGGATCAACCCTTTTTGATTAGTCTGGGTGATGACCTCGAGCATCTCATCATAGAGTGTCTGGAGATACCTCCTGTCCTCATCAAAATTGGTCGGATCCTTATGAAAGTCCGGTTTGACTTCGCCGATCCTGGAAAAAGCCCTGATCCAGTATGTAGCATTGCGCTTCTTGACAATCAGCGATCTGTCAGGCTCCTGATATACTTTCTTGCAAGCGATATTCTTCCTGAGAAAATCAAACATCTCTTCCCGATGTTCACTCAATCTGGACATTTACCTGTATGGATTTGCATGGGATATGGATATAAGTTCATCCAGGTTCATCACAAACCTATCCCGCTCTCCCTTCCTCGCGACAGCTGTATCTTTTCTTCCAGGCAAAAATGTATTGAACCACAGGTTGAATGAATGGGTATCCGGCGACCCTTTGGTGTAAGCGAAGGTGTCTGAAACAGCATAGTCAGCTTCGCTAGGAGTGTATCTTTTACCCGGAATTTTTGAATAAGTGACGTTGATATGCCCTAATTTTTTTGCGTGTCCTCTAACTCTTTGCTCCAGACGATAGCTACATAAGATGTGTTTTCCATGACCTAATCCTGAAAAATCTATTGGATCAGGTTGGATAAAGTCCAGGCCGTCTATTCTTGTTTTTGGGAGATTGGGATGGGACTGAACGAGCTCTTGTGATGCCTTCCCTGCCACAATATCATAGAAAGTCCTGAGTGCGCCGGTGAGGTCTGTATAGATGGTGTGAGGGTTGTCAGTAGAAGTGATATTTACTCCATTGGTTCCTCTTTTCTGTGCTGTGTGGGCCATATGATTGCTTAAAGGTCGATGGTATTTAAATGTTTCTATTTGTTGTCACTATTAAGTTAGAACATCCTTGGATTTGCATTCTTTGTCATAAAAAAATGGCACAAGTGTGAAGGGATATATGCTTCTGACCCCCTGATGAGAGTTATAATCGCGAAAGGATAGAACATATGAAATCTTGACATAAATATGATATATTTTTATAAAAACTATGATTTTCATCCATTATGACACTTGATAGTTATCTAAAAGAAATTTCGAAAACTTCGCTTCTAAATAGAGAAGAAGAGTTTGTGTTAGCGAAAAAGATGAAAAATGATCCTGACGCAAAGAAATTGTTTATCGAATCAAATTTACTCTTGGTTGTTTCAGTAGCAAAACCTTATTCAAGAAACGGTAATCTATTAGATCTAATTCAAGAAGGAAATATCGGGTTGATGAAAGCAGTAACTAAATTTGATCCATCAAAAGGATTCAAATTCAGTTCTTATGGGACTTGGTGGATCAGGCAAGGAATAGTAAGATTTCTTCAATCATCAAAAATTGATAGTCTACCTTATAATTTACAGGAATTACGGAGAAAATGTGATAAAATCATTGAAGGATACTATGAAGAACACAGCAAAGAACCATCAGATGAGTTTTTGGCAAAAATCTCTGGAGATTATCTTGGAAAAGAGTATACAGTAGAAAATATCAGAAAATTTAAACAAATTGTCTATGAATTTAGGGCTATATCACTGGATTCTCCGATTATGTATGATAGTGATACTAACAGAAGCAATTTTATCGGTCAATGCAATGAAGAAGAAACCCTAAGTGCATTATCAGGATTAACTTTATCAAAGCATATTGGAACCTGAATCAGTCAGATGTCTTTAGATGATAGGGACAGAACAATCTTGTATGGAAAGATGATAGAAGCTAAAGATTATGATACTATTGCACGAGAATTGGGTTTAAAAGAACAATTAGTAAAAACAAATTTTTTCAAACTAAAAAGAGAGTTCATGGCTGAATTTAAGAAAACTAGAATTTATCAAGAATTGAAAAACAATTATATATAATATTTAGACCTCCTCCTTCAGTTAAGACAGATATGCATTATATGATCCTGTTGAAAAAGCGATGCCTGAAATACCCTGCAACTGGGAGAGGTTGATAATAATTTTTGCCGGGATGATATGGATTCCAGGTCTCTTTATCATTGCTGCCGGGTCATATATCTATAGGATAGCACGGAAGGAAGAAAAAAACAATAGTTAATCCGAAAACATCTTTTTCATCAAAGGGATTATCAGGACCAATGTCGCGATCAGATACCAATACCAATCGACTCCTAAAGTCAAGTTCCTGAATGCTTCCCATGCAGTCAGCAGGAAAAGTGTGGCAAAGACCATAGACAATTTCAGGATAGAAAAGTCGTACCATCTCATCTTGCTGCCGAGATTATCAGCCATCTCAAAAAGATTCATAATTCCACCTCATAATGATATCTGGAGGGGATATATTAAAAATTATCTAAAATTCATCTCAATAAGAAGTGCACCTGAAGAACTGGAAGTCTTTCTCGACAAAAGTCTCTTTTGGTATCGTGATGACATTATCTCCGTACTGATACATATCTACAGGCATCAAGACATATATACCATGGTCTATCCTTATGTCATAACTTCCGTTTGTAACCTCAAACTGGTCACTGGATTCGATCACAGAGGAATAGTCATCATCTAAAGGGACTCCCATAAAGTCCAGAAGGATCTTAGAGACCAATGCGATCTTTCCATCATAAGGAGAATATTCTTTTTCCGGACAGCCGCATTCAAATCCGGATTCACATCCGCATGGCATGCAGTCTCCTTCTCCGTATTCAATCAGTCCGAAAGCGCCAGAGTCAAGATTACCGGTGACACCCGGGTCGTCTTCATAACGCTGAAGGCGGTCAGAAAGGTCTAGAATCTCTGCGTCTTTCTCATCTATCGATGTCTTGAGTGCAGTTATCTCTATGCTTAATTTTTGATTTTGTGATTGCAGATTATCTATCTGTCCTTGTAATCCTGTGATCTGCTGTGAAACCTCATCTGTATCGGTGCATCCTACAACCATGATAAAACAAAGAACTCCGAGCAAGAGATATCTTGTCATGAAAATATTCCAGATTTGTTGTTATTTAATAACATCGGTTTTTTTCTGATGATACAGCGTTAGTGTAGTGATAGATCCAATCAGGATGATCGCACCCACCCACTGGCCTGGACCTAATACCTTATCATGCAAGAAGTAATCAAGGACTATCGCTGCTATCGGGAAAGCGAGCTCATATATGGTCGCGCGGGATGCAAGGACCCGCTTCAATCCGTAGTAATACAGGAGTATCGCAAGTCCGCCCGAAGAGAATACGATTATGAGTATCAGGAGAAGTGAGTCCGTGCCGATACTGCTGAAACCATCAAGTTTCCCTAAGGAGACGATAAATAACATCAGTATGAGTGAAGTCAGTCCGAACCGGATATATGCAGCGACCCGGAAATTGACTTTCTGAATCGCGCGTTTTCCGAAAACAGTAGATGAACCGAAAGAGAATGCGGCAATGATCGCAAGCAGAGGGACGATGAGGGAGGGATTTGCAGAGCTTAGCGAAGGAATCGAAAATCCGAATGCTACTATGTATGAACCTATAAGGGATGCTCCTGCAAGCGGCCAGAACAATGGTCTTGGACGTTCCTTAAGGATCAGCATAGCAAGAAGGATCGCAAATACGGGTTGAAGTTTCTGGAGCAGGACAATCACGGAGACACTCGAGACTCCTTCCAGGAAAACTGCGAAAAAAGCCTTGGTGATAGCGAGTGTACCTATAGCTCCACCGAACAATGCGACCCAGGCGAATGCACCCCAATCTTTCCACTTGAGTTTCTTCAGCTCTTTTATCTCTATCATGAGGAATGCGAACATGAAAGCGAAAGCGATCGCATGTTCAAGAAAGACAACGATGAATGGATCAAGATGGAAAAGCTTAGGCCTAAGGGCAGCTGAGTCAACTGCCCAAAGCATGGCAGCTACCGAAATAAATATCGCACCAATCACGCCTCTGTTCATTCTATAGCACCTATCTCTACCTTATCATTGTCCTTGATATCGAAGAGGGAACGAAGATTGTCTTTAGCTATTACCTCTGCGATGTCTTCAGGGTGTGTAGTCCGTTCAGGGATGATCAGGCTCCCTTCTACAGAGTTTTTTTTATTCCTGAGCATGACAGGAATGCAATTAAGAGGTCCGAATGTCCTATGCTCTCCTTTGAATCCTTTAATGACAATCTGTTTTTTCTGATGGAGGAAATGCTTGAATTGGGTTATATCTATGCGGAGATTCAGGGTCCCGGGGAATGCTGAAAACCCAAGCATTTTCTTGAATTGGGTCTGGTATCTTTCCTGGCCTACATAATAGCCGCCTTCACCAAGTCCTGAAACTACCATGCCTAAAATTGGTGTTTTTTCAGATGTTATTATCTGGATGAGCTCATCTCTAAGATAGGTGAGCTGCCCGACTCCTCTGTCTGTCAAGGAGATCGTGATCCCCCGTTGGTTAGTCCTCCTGCGGATCAGTCCGAGGAGTTCCATCTCGACAAGTTTTCTTGATGTAGATTGCTGTGATGATTTCAGTTGTTTAGCCAGAGCGACAGTCGATGTGGAGACCGTATCGAAAAGGCTTCCATCTTTGGCGATCGCAAGTAGAATGTCCAAATATCGTGAGGTCTGTTTGTCCATCCTGTTGTGTCATGGCTAGTTACTTAAATAGTTTGTGGTACTCTTTTTTAAGTAATACCGTTGTTGACAAATTTTTTAAACCCCATCAAGTCCCAACCCAGCATGATAAGCAAAATACGCAATATCGTATCGATAGGGAAAAGTCTTGAAACACTCAACAAAAAAGTCGGGTCATATGAGACTGAAGTAGAAAGCTTATCATCTTCTATGAGATCATTCAAGGAAGAGATATCTATATTGAGAAATGATGTCAAGGAGGTCACTTCTACCCAGCATGAGTTCCTGAAAAGTTTCCGAGAAGAGATGAAACACATCAAGGATACGAGGGAACAGTTCAGCAAGACAGTCTATGATTTCAGCGTCCTCAAAAAAGAGATGCAAAAAGAGATACTCCAAAAATTTGATACCAAACTCCAGGAAGAGCTTATCGATCACTGCAAAGAACTTGAACATTCTATGGAAAAATATAACAATCTTAAGGACACCCTCCACAATAACGGAAAATCATTCAAAGAGGCAACTGAACAGATGGAAAGGCTGAAATCGATAGCATCCGGGATAAAGAATGCAGATTTTGAATTCTCCTCTTTTGCCAAGCAACTCAAATCAGCTCAGGATGATAAATTGGCACTTCAAAGGAAAATAGATTCCCTTGAAAGGTTAGTCTCGAGGATCAGAAGGAAATGATAGAATACATCATAGCAATGTTCGTATTTCTCTATGTCTATAGGGGAGTGCGATTTTTCATCATCAGACGCAAGGATTTCTCAAATGAGAAGATATTGCCTGGAGCAGAACCTTTCTATCACAAACGTGGAAAGACCGGCATCCTGTTCATACATGGATTCACGAGCTCATGTTATGATTATATCGATCTCGGAAATTATCTTGCAAAAAAAGGGGTAAGCTGTAAAGCTGTCCTCCTGGATGGACACGGAACATCTCCAGAACATCTTCTTACCACCACTGAAAAAGATTGGAAAAAGTCAGTAATAAATGCGATGAATGATCTGAAGAAAGATGTAAACAAGGTCGTGATCTGCGGGGATTCAATGGGGGGAAGCCTGGCACTTTGGTATGCAGCAAATCATAAAGTAGACGGCGTCATATCGATCGGTACCCCTATATTTGTCAAAAAAGAGAAACTATACAAGGCAGTATTTCCTATCCTCAAACTATTCAAGATATACCAAAAGAAATGGTACCACACACTGAATCTTGATCCGGAGACCGTCGCAAAAAGAGTGACATATAAGCATATCCCTCTCAAGAGCGTAGTCGATGCAGGGAAAATCGTAAAAGAAGCCAAGCGGTCACTTAGGAAAATCAAAGCCCCCATACTTATCATGCAGTCCACAGCTGATTGGGGCGTGGGTGAAGGAAGTGTCGATTATATCTACAGAAAAGCCGGTTCTCTTGTCAAGAAGATCGTCTGGGTAAAAGATGTATACCATGTCATAATGGTGGATAAAAGAGGGAAAGCGTCCTTCAAACACATCTATGATTTCATTCGGGACCTGTGAAGCGCCAGAACATCGAGCCTCTCTTGCTTCCTGTCGCAATATAATAGAGCCCATCATATGTCTGAGTGATATAGTATACCTCCTCATCGTCATCGTATGAGTAAAAGACCCTATAGGATGTGCCGTATTCTTCGGTCTCAAGCCAGCCGGTGAGGTTATTGCCTGAGTCATATATCTCATAAGTGTCATCAGCTTCTGATATGAACCTATCGAGGCTTGCCATCCAATGTATGTTCTTAGTTGAGTGAGGTGAGATAAGCTTATATGCATCTTCATATGATACAGTATCTCCATCAAGAGCTTTTGTCATCAGATCCAGGTAAGCGTCAACAACTGTCTTTGGATCAAGCTGAGGATCCACATCTTTCAGGATGACTGGTTCCACTGTCACATTTACAGTCTCATTCGGTGCATCGACTGGCGGGTCTGTTGGATCTACTGGGTCCACCGGAGGTTCAACAGGAGGAGTGACAGGAGGAGTTACTGGATTCAGGTCAACAGGGTCAGGATTAGAGCACCCTGCAATCAATGCAATGATCATGATGATGAGTAAACGTTTCATAGTAAACACCTCTCCTCTATTTTACAATATAATCCTATATAAACTTTATTACGGGTAAATAAGTTTTATTGTGTTAGAATATGAATAATATCTTTAATCATATGAATGTTTTAATACCATAAGCAATTATGGGTAATACATGTTAATCAGATTATCATTCTTGGTAATTGTTCTATTCCTGGTGTCATGCACAGGAAATATTGTATATGATCCTTCTGTGGGATCATCAGGAGATCCGGATAATGAGAATATCACCGCGTCTGGAGATAATGAAACTGTTCATGTCCTGGATGAACCTCCAATTATTGAGACCATCTTATCTGAACCTGACAATGTGACCGACCTCGAGATAGAATTCCCTGACAGGAACTTTACATTGGATGAACTCTTTGATGAGATAAATCGGATAACTGACAGCGATTATAGGTTCAAAGTCGACAACAGATCAAGGAAATACCAGGAGGAGGTAAGGCCGGAAGGTCAAGATATTTACCCTTCAAATAGAAAACATACTGTATTCGTAGTTCATACATTCAATGACAGTAGAATCAGGAACGCATCAGCTTTCAATGATTTTGTGTCTGTGGACAATTGGGAGGCATGGAGATACTATTACAATGAGACAGTCCTGTACTGGAGAACCCTTCCATTGACAGAGAAAGAGCTCGAAAAGGTAGATAAGGATTACTCATATAAAAAATACAGACTTGTAGACTCTGATTTCATAACAACATTTTGGGATCAACGTCAAGTAAATACAAGCATTGGGATAATCCCTCAAACTATAGTCCATGGTAGAGTATTTGATATCTATGGGATATGGACTCATAATCGGGGATGTGCCGGTACGTTGCATATCATCCCTTGTACTAAAAATATCATCATTTACCAGAAACTTGAATCAGGGATGGACACATTAAGTTCTTCCTATACAGGTTCCACCTATTCTGAACTGATGTTCAATTACAATTCGATAATCAATAAGCGGCAACCAGAAATGACAAATATTTCCGAACAGATAATGGAATTCTGTGGGATGGCTCCTGAGATGCTGCAAGATTTCTCTATCGAAACTAAGGTGCTGAATGAAACAACTGTCTGGAATTGGAAGATGTTTTACCTGACAAAATATAAGTTCAATTTTACTGTTAACAGTATCAATGCCACGATGGAAAAGAAGGAAAATGTAATTAATTCAATTAATCTTACATTTACTAACAATGAGAATACGTCCGCTCAAAATGTAGGTTATTATAGTTATTATATCTCTATGGAAGTGTATATAAATAACAGCGGTAGAGTCGACCAATATATGGACACTTTTATCAAAGGAGAGGTGCTAATTCCAGGGGAAAGCGTAACGAAGACGTATTATAAAGATTCAAATATAGATTTTGAAGAAAACGCTACCATGATATTCAAACCATATTTCGGCTGGCCTGAAATGGGAAAACAATATAAGAGATATTTAGGCAAAGACATTATCGTGCCTATTCAAATAACAGATTCTACTCCCACTCGATAGTCCCAGGCGGCTTGTTCGTGATGTCGAATACCACCCTTCCGATATGAGGGATCTCATTCGTTATCCTAGTGGATATCTTCTCAAGGAGATTATGCGGGACCTTTGTGAAATTAGCTGTCATCGCGTCCACAGAATCGACCATCCTCAATGCTATGACCTGCTTGTACGATCTGGCATCTCCCTGGACACCAACTGTATTTATAGGAAGCAGGACTGCGAAAGCCTGCCAGGTCTCGTCATAGTAATTGTTGTTCACAAGTTCATCATGGAGTATATAATTCGCTTTTTGGACTATGCTTACACGTTCAGGAGTGCATTCCCCTATGATCCTTATCGCAAGACCTGGTCCAGGGAAAGGATGTCTTCTTATGAGATTGAACGGGACCCCTATATTTTTAGCTACCTGTCTTACTTCGTCCTTGTAAAGGTCGCGGAGAGGTTCACAAAGCAAGAGATCCATATCTTCAGGAAGCCCGCCGACATTATGATGGCTCTTTATGGTTGAAGAGTTGTCAGTGGATCCGGACTCGATTATGTCAGGATAGATAGTGCCCTGGACGAGATACTTGGCATCAATCTCACGCGCCTCCCTCTCAAACTCCCTGATGAAGAGCTCTCCTATTATCTTACGTTTCTCTTCTGGATCAGACACTCCTTTGAGCCCTTCAAAGAAAACTTTTTTTGAATCAATAATCTTGAGCTCAAGATCCCATGATGAAACCGCGCTTCTTATCTCGTCCGGTTCATCCAGCCTCATGAAACCTGTGTCGATGAAGATCGCAGTGAGATTTTTACCTATAGCTTTCGTGACCAGTGCTGCGCAAGTCGATGAATCCACCCCTCCTGAAAGACCGATGATCGCTTTCTCTTTCCCTATTCTCTTCTTGATCTCCTTGATCTTTTCATCGACGAAATTGTCCATGTTCCAGTCAGACTCAGCCTTGCAGACACGATAGATGAAATTGTTCATCATCTGGAAACCGTGGTCAGTGTGAGTCACCTCGGTGTGGAATTGGACACCAAAAATCGTGCCACTATCATTCTCGAACGATGCGACAGGGCTGTTCTCAGTCCTGCCTGTGATGTGGAATCCCTCCGGCATGTTCCTCACGATATCACCATGATTCATCCATACTTTCTGTTCGCGTGGCAATTCATGGAATAGTGGAGAGTCTCTTGCGATATAATAGTCAGTTATGCCGTACTCTTTCTTTGCACCGCCTTCTACCTCTCCTCCTACATGACGGGCGATCAGCTGGTGGCCATAGCAGATTCCGAGCACCGGAATCCCCAGCTTAAGGATGCGATAATCTATCTCAGGAGAAGAATCCTCATAGATGCTTGACGGGCCTCCTGAAAGGATGATGCCTTTAAGACCTTTCATCTTCTTGACTGTGTCATAAGGAACAGTGTTCGGATATACTTCAGAAAAGACGTTCAATTCCCGCACTCGACGTGCAATAAGGTGAGAAAGCTGACTTCCAAGGTCGATGACTATTATCTGTGTCATGTAAATGTGTTGGCTTGCTCCTATATAAAAATTTTTGTTTTCATGGCTTTTAGCTGGAGGGGAAGACACCCCCCACGACTTTCATAATAGCCTGTTTTCATGTCATCGAAAGCTGGCTGCCGGAATCCTGCGAGATCATCGCCTTACCGATGCCGTAGCCTATCGAATAGGCTTGATCTCCTGAAATCGAGGATAGGGATTCCAGGAAAGATTCCTTGTGCGAGTAAATTATCGTATCTACTGTGATATTGAGGGTCTCTTCAAGATATTCGATAGATTCTTCCATACCTCCCAATCTGTCGATCAGTCCTTTCCTCAGTGCGTCCACGCCCAGGTATACCTGCCCGTTCGCCAGGTCATCCATCTTGCTGTAGGGGATATTCCTGTTCCCTGCAACGTCTTTTACGAACATCTCATGTGCAGTGTCGGTGATGGATTGAAGGACCGCTGTCTCTTCAGGAGTCAGGTCCTTGTAAGGAGTACCTATGTCTTTCATCTCGGCAGAGACTATCCTTTGGTAGGTTATGTTATGGTCCTCAAGGAACCCTCCGAACGTGAGGAATGCGGAGGTCACACCTATCGACCCTACTAAAGAGAAACTGTCTGCGACTATATGATCGCTTGCGCTCGCTATCCAATATGCACCGGATGCTCCGATATCACGGACAACCGCAACCGTTGTCTTATTGACTTTTTTTACAGCTTTCACGATCTCATGCGATGGTACAGGATACCCTCCTGGAGAATTGATATCGAATATGATAGCCTTGATCTGAGGGTCATCCTGCGCTTTCTTGATATCCTTTATGATCCTATCAGAAGATGCGACTTCTCCAGAGAAAGGAAGTCCGATCTCTCCTGTCTGTATGATCCCTTGGACCGGAATGACTGCCACATTGCCGATACCTATAGCATTGTCGCTTACGAATAATCCGATGATGAGCGAGAAAAAGAAGCTCATGAAACCCAGAAGGAATACGATCACAATAACCGCTATCCATCTCGAAATGTTGTCTTGTTTAGCCAATGTATATCACCTTTGTCTTAGTCAAAAATTCGGTCAACCTCTGGTCTCCTTTTCGGAGCAGGAGGAACAGCGGATCTACGATCCATAAGATCATGAACGGAAATAAGGGTATGCTATAGAGATTCCTTACGATGCAGGAGAAAAGCCGAGGATTATTTTTTGAGCTGTCGATAACACCCATCTTCAGGATCAACATCCCCAAAGAGGCGCCAAGAAGATATTCTGAAAGAGAGAAATACATCAGGATATAGAGCGACATGAGAAGGATAAGAGCGGTTATTGTCGTCACAAGCGCTTGGTCTGACCCCATATTTCCGTAGAGGCTTATAGCATCAGATATCCCAGATACAGGCATGAGCTTCCTTAGGATGCCATTGAACCCTGGAAGGATAAATGTGTACAGGACTAAGATGTCAAGCAGGAATGCGATTGATTTCCTAAAGAATGTGGGGGAAGTCATGCATGTGGTACATCATCAGTTCCTATTTAATAATTTGGGTTGAGGAGACATCAATGTTTATAAATCAGTTGAACATACCGATACACATGGACAAGATCTACATCAAGACACTTGGATGTTCTCAGAACTACGCTGATTCAGAGATGATTGAAGGGCTGCTCAGTGCTGCAGGGTTTAATATAGTCCAGAGTCTCGATGAATGTGATCTTGCGATCATAAACACATGTACAGTAAAAGGACCGACAGATTCAACTGTCAAGAGATTTCTCACTGAGTGTGAAGAAGCACACAAGCGAATCATCATCGCAGGATGTTATCCTCAGAGCCAACCAAGCAAAGTATCAGGATATTCAGTCATAGGGCCCAGTCAGATACCAAGGATAGTATCAGTGGTGGAGGAGACTCTTGCTGGCAACATAGTCACCCTACTGGTACCGGAACGTGCAGACAAGCTATCTCTTCCAATAGTCAGAAAGGAAGGACATATAGAGATAATCCCGATATCACAAGGCTGTCTTGGAGAGTGCACATACTGCATAGTCAGGCTGGCCAGAGGTGTCCTCTTATCCTATCCAAAAGACAGCATCCAGTTGAGGATGCGGCGGGGGATAGGAGATGGAGTATCTCAGATCTGGCTTACAAGCCAGGATACTGGATGTTATGGGATGGATAATGATGATGGTTACCATCTACCTGAACTTCTCAAGGATTGTTGTGGGATACCGGGAGATTTCCTTATCAGGTTAGGCATGGCAAACCCTGATCATGTCATCAAGAATCTTGATCCGCTCATAGAGGCGTTCAAACACCCTAAGATGTTCAAATTCCTTCATATACCTGTACAGTCAGGAAGTGATGAAGTGCTCAAAAGGATGAGACGTAAGTACACAGTCGATGACTTCAAGACCATAGTCAAACGGTTCAGGGAAGAGATCCCGAGGATCAGTATCTCGACCGATATAATCTGCGGGTTTCCCGGAGAGACCAAAGAGCAATTCATCGATACTTTAAGGCTCATCCAGGAGCTCAAGCCTGAGACGATAAACAGATCCAGGTTCTGGTCCAGACCAGGCACAAAGGCAGAGGCCATGAAAGATCATGTCCATCCTGGGGAGATCAAGGACAGGAGCAGATTCCTATCTTCAGAACATGAGCGCATATCTTACGAAAAGAACAAGTCATGGGTAGGGTGGTCGGGTAAAGCTATCATTGAATCTACAGGTAAGGATGACAGTTTTGTCGCCAGAAATTTTGCTTACAAACCGATCATAGTATTCGGAAACCTGAAACTTGGTCAAAGAATCAATGTGAAAATATTTCATTCTTCAATCTATGATCTACGCGGAAGATTGATCTAGATTTCGCTTTTGTCTATCGGGATCAAGGTAAACCTATGGATATGTTCCAGTCCAGAATCCAGATCTTCCCAATCCAACCGGATATCATCTCCTGTTCCCTGATTCATGTTTTTCATCTTTTCGTCACCCCTTATATGATTATATCATACATTATATGATACTTCTATATAAATCTTTTCATATAATATCACACTAAATCGTAATCTTTATATACTATTTAGGGAGCAGGTATTTGATGAAAGAACGGTTAACGCTAACTCTTGAAAAAGACGTACTGAAGAAAGTCGATAAGACAATCGATGGGTATAAAGTCAAAAACAGGAGTCACGCAATCGAACTCCTCATCGTGAAATCTCTCGGAGTCAATGTACCAAGAAAAGCGATCATCCTTGCAGGAGGCAAAGGGACCAGGCTCAGACCTATCACATATGAGCTTCCTAAAGCGCTGATCCCTATAAAAGACAAGACACTTACAGAACACCTCTTCGACCTCTTCAAAAAGTATGGTATCCAGGATATCTACCTCGCTGTCGGCCATAAGAAAGAGAAAATAATAGATCACTTCGGTGACGGTCATAGGTATGGTATCAAGATAAGATACATCGAAGAAGACGAACCACTTGGGACTGCAGGTCCTCTCAGACTAGGAAAGACAGTCCTCAATGAACCATTCATCGTCTCGAACGGAGATGAACTAAAAGACATAGACATAGAAGAGATGTTCAAAGTCCACAAGCGTAACCAAGCACTTATCACCATAGCGCTCACTACAGTCAATGATCCTTCATCTTACGGAGTAGCACGTCTGAACGGATCCCAGATCGTCGATTTCGTCGAGAAACCAACAAAAGCTGCAGCACCTTCTAATCTGATAAACGCAGGATTCTATATATTGGAACCTTCTGTCATCGATATGATCGGGAAAGGATTCCAGATGCTCGAAAAAGACATATTTCCCAAAGTAGCAAAGATGGGGAAATTAGTCGGATTCCCCTTTTCAGGACAATGGTTCGATACAGGAAATATGAAGAGATATGAACGAGCCATAAAGGAATGGAAAGGAGTGAAATGATATGAGTTCTACATGTTCTGAAGATGTAAAAGGTAGAGAGATCGATACCCTGAAAAAAGAATATTTTCGGCAGGTCGAGAAGTTTACACCTGGATCAATAAAAGATATGGAAATATTTAATCTAGATGATCCAAAAGTACAGAGATTCACACTTACAGCAGACCATATCAAGAAATGGAAGATAGAATCGTGGCTGGAGAACTACAAAAAAGAGGCTCTAGTGTCTACAGGGGGGATCAGGGGACCGCAGAACATCCTTTACCCATGGGATCATAGATACCCCATACATAGGCTCGGAGTGGTTCTTGCTACTCTAGGAAAAGCGCTGGTCCTCAAAGAAGACATCACCGACAGAGAGATAGAGAAGATTTGCAGCGGAGAAGCCAGTTCCCTGGAACGCTGCACCATCAGTGCTG